>CAYQJR010000012.1:0-18331 GCA_964418065.1 uncultured Candidatus Saccharibacteria bacterium
TGGTTTGACCGCAGGCGTTCGGGAGTGAGGTGAGGGAGCAGGAGGTGTTGTAGAGAGGGCGTTCGACGGGTGAGGCTGAACATGTTCCGCCGCAGGTGATGATACCGGCTGCGTCACCACAGGAGTTGAGGCCGCAGGGGGTGTACAGATTAGGAGGGTCGGGAGGTGGAGTGGTGACCGAACAATTTGCATTGCAGTCATAGACGCCGGTACTGGTAGTCTGGCCGCAGGAGTTGGGGAATGATTTGCAGGTTTGGTTGTAGTATGAGCGTTCGGCAGGGGCGCTCGGCGTTCCGACGGTGCAGGAACCATCGCATTGGATGTATCCATAGTTGGTGGTGGTATCTCCACAGGAGTTGCTGGAAGAGGTGTATGAACAGGATGCGTAGGTGTTCTGGACGCAGGCGAGGAAGGGGACGTTTCTCACATATACAACGGTCCTCCGACTCCCAACAGAACCCTCAAAACCAAAATATTCCTGGTAGATGTAGTCATATTCAGTCATGATAGTGGCCGTATGCCATCCGTATGGTAGCGGTCCGAAGTTAAAGGAGTATTTCCCACAAGGAGCAGTGAAAAGGTGTCCAGGGATAGGGTAGTACCAGGGATAGCCCCAGGGATAGTACGCGGGAAAGTACCAGGGATACTCGCCCGGTACTGAATAACCGTATAATGGATCTGAAAGTAGCTCAGTGCGAATAGTATTAGCGTCAATAGGCCAGTAGCCGGCTCTAGGACTATAGTAATTTTGTGCTTGCCAATTATCTAGATAGATTAATATGCCTTCGGGACTGTTGGGATCTAAAGACCAAATAGCGTCGTGAGCTGGATAATCGCTGCTATGGCAACCACTGCCTTCTATAATATTATTGCCTGGTCCTGGTTGAAAGGATATAGATCCGTAGTTAAAACCGCCGCCGAAGATGATCGGGGTAAAAGGATGCGAAGCATTGAACGAAAAAAACGAGTATTGTGCAGAAGCCGTTTGTGGGAATGCAAGTTGCCCAACAAAAAAGAATAGGAGTATGACGAGCGGGATTCTGGTACGGCAATGCGTCGTGCTCATGAATCATTAAGGCTTCGTAGGAGAAGTGAGGGGCGGTTCAATGAGAATACGGGAAGCGGTAAAACGGCCGGCGACAGTGTCGCCGAACACGATGATGCTATTTCCCGACTGAAGATCCGTGAGGGAGACTTTCTTTAACGAATACGGGAGCGGGGGCGTTGTGGTGCCATCTGATGTTTCTTCGTTGAAAGCGCGGAATTCATCTTGGTATACAAGCGGGTCCTTGGGTACTATCTGGTCAAAGGTGGTGGCAGAGGTGGTAATGATTTCGTGATTGCTGGTATCTTCTGGATTCATTTTCGTCTTCAGAACAATGGAGGTGCCGTTGATGCTGACAATCGTTCCCATGAAGCCGTTCATCACTGGTGTGGTTTGTGCCAGAGTAGTTTGAGTAGAAGTCCGCCCTGCTAAGTAGCCGACGTGCCATACGAAGAAGGTCATTGCGAGAGCGGCGGCGGCTCCGGCGAAGAAATAGTTCTTGAGTGGTTGTGTGTTCATAGAAGTAAGGGTTTCTTTTTAGTATACACTCATCCCATGTTCCCTCTCCACGAGCCCTTGCACAAGACTGCGCGAGAAGAACTGCGCGCCTACGACGACCTCACCGCGGCGCTCTTCTTCCGCCGCGGCATCGTGACGAAAGAAGCGGCGGAGAAATTCCTGAACCCTTCCTACGACGCGCATCTCCACGACCCGCTGTTGATGACGGATATGAGGGAGGCGGCACGGCGATTCGCAGACGCGATTCTAAGCGGAGAGAAAATCGCGGTGTGGAGCGATTATGACTGCGACGGTATCCCCGGTGCAGTGCTAATGCACGACTTCTTACAGAAGGCGAGGGCGAACTTCGTGAATTATATTCCGCACCGGCACGAAGAGGGGTACGGGATGAATATCGCGGGTGTTGAGAAGTTGGCGGAGGGCGGGGTGACACTGATTGTCACCGTAGACTCGGGCATCACGGATGTAGGATCGATTGCGCGCGCAAACGAGCTCGGAATGGAGGTCATCGTAACGGATCATCACCTCCCGCTTGAAGCGGGGTTGCCGAACGCCTTCGCGGTGTTGAATCCAAACGCGCGAGAAGATGAGACCTATCCGTTTCGCGGGCTCTGCGGGAGTGCGGTGGCGTGGAAATTAATCTGCGCAACGCTCGCCGTGGAGCCAAAATTGCGCGAGAAGGTTCCGGAGGGGTGGGAGAAGTGGCTCCTGGATATGGTGGGGCTCGCCACCATCGCGGATATGGTCCCGCTTGTTGATGAAAATCGCGTACTCGCCACCTACGGGCTCAAGGTGATGCGGAAGTCGCCGAGAATCGGGCTCCAGAAACTGCTTCGCGGGATGCGGGTGGAACAACGAGGGATTATCGAGGACGATGTCGGCTTCATGATAGCGCCGAGAGTGAACGCGGCGAGCCGGATGGGAGAAGCGCGCGACGCCTTCACTCTCTTCACCACCACTGACGAGAGCGAGGCAGACCTGCTCGCGAAGAAATTAGAGAAATTAAATCGCGAGCGCAAGGCACAGGCGGGGGCGATTACGCGCGCGGTGCATACGCGGCTCAAGGAGCGCGAAGTGCGCTCGGTTATCGCGCTCGGGGACCCCGAGTGGCGGCCCGCACTCCTCGGGCTCGTCGCGAACACCATTGCCGACGAATACGAGCGGCCGGTATTCCTCTGGGGACGCGAAGGGAATATGAGCCTGAAGGGCTCGGTGCGAAGCGGAGGTGCGACACATATTATGGAGCTGATGCGGGCGACCGAGAACACCTTCGCCGCCTGCGGCGGACACGCGGCCGCTGGCGGTTTCACCGTCCTAGATACCGAAGTGTTTTATCTAGAAGACCGGCTTGTTGAAGCGCACGCGCGGCTCCTCGCCGAAACTCCGGCAGAAGACGCGCTCGAGCGCCGCGCCGACGCACTGCTCACGCCCGCGGAAGTAACCTCTTCTTACTTACAGAAGGTGGAGCGTCTCGCTCCCTTCGGCATAGACAACCCGAAACCGGTGTTCCTGCTGCGCGACGTTTCGCTCCGCGAGATTTCACGCTTCGGAAAAGCCGAGGAGCATCTGAAATTAAAAATAGACGTTGATGAGAGCGTAAGGAGTATTGATGCGGTGACTTTCTTCGTCAAAGGTCCTTCTGCGCGTGTCGCAGAGACGCTACAAGCCGGCAGCCGCGTGAATCTCCTCGCCCACCTTGAACGCGACACCTTCTCCCGCTCTTCTCCCGTGCGCCTGCGCCTGTTGGATATCAAAGGTGTATAGTGGCGGGATGAAATTCACCATCCATGCCGACGGCGGCTCAAGAGGGAACCCGGGGCCGAGCGGGGCGGGCGCGATGATTCGCGACGAGTTCGGCGTCTCGGTCGCAAGCGTCTCCCAGTTCCTCGGGACGCGCACCAACAACTTCGCCGAATATGAAGCGGTGATTCTCGCGTTTGAAGAACTAACCAAGCTTGTCGGGCGGGCGAAGCGCGAGACAACCGAGGTGGAGGTGAAGTTGGACAGTGAGCTCATCGTAAAGCAGATGAAGGGTCTCTATAAAGTGAAAAATCCGGTGATGAAAGAACAGCAGGCGCGGCTTGCGCAAGTCGCGGCAGCCTTTGGCACCGTCACTTTTACTCATGTCCCACGCGAACAAAATAGCGACGCCGACGCCCTCGCCAACGAAGCCATGGACCGCGGTACAAGTCCGCAATGAAAACGAGATTCGCGAGAAATATCTTTCTCAAAAAGAACAGTTGGGGGAGTTTCTTCCATGCTGGTAGCACATGGCTCAATGCGTTCCTCCTTTTAAAAGTCGACTATGAGAAAAATCCAGGTTGGTTTTTCTATTATGTAAATCCTTATATTTTATGTCTCTGTCTAGAGCTTTTTATAAAATCATTGGCCGCGCATGAAGATCCTTCATTTAAAGCACGAGAATATGGCCACGATATAATGGGGATATTAGAACGCTATCGTAAAATACCTTTATTCAAGAAGATTCTTGATGATATAAATTTGATTGAATTAATAAAAGAATACAAGAAAACTATTGACACGCGTTTCGGGGAAACGACAGCGCAGATAGATGGAGGTGAGGCCACTTCAATACTCGCTACCGTAATCGCTTTGCGCCAAGAAATGTGTGTTCGAACCGGTTTGAGATGAAACCGATTCACCTAATCCGAAGAGAATTAGTCGCGAATAGTTTTTGTACGGTTTGTGGGTGGGGTGGGGAAAAGGAAAACCCGCCGGAGCGAGTTTCCTCGCTGGCGGGCGGTTGATTCACTTCATTGATCGAGCACGCGCAGTGCGACCTCAAGTCCCGGTCCCGGCAATATCTGCTTGCCGGAGTACGGCTGTAGCACTCCGTCTTCGAGCAAGAAGTGCTCAACGCGCTCCCAGGCAAAGCCATCCGCCTTTGGCAACTCTCCTCCGCAGAGCGCAGCGACTTGCGCGGGAGTATATCTAGTATATCTTGTCCGTCTCTTGCCCATTCGATTCTCCTCTCGGGAACAGACCCGTCTGCCGCAACATTACCCCTCCTCGCCTAGCTGTCAATCCTCAGAAAGATTTAGGGTACCCTCAACGTCATTAACAATACATGAAGGAAAAACCTTTGTTTTTAGGGGCTTTGCTGCTTGCGAACTCTTTATTAATCCCTCTCACGCCAGTATCAGCTCAAACAACCGATGTTTCGAATATCACTGTGGATCAGTGGGAAAGAATCATGGGACGTCGTGTATCAGGCGATCTTCAGGCAAAAGTCGACGCGCTTGGCACAACACCAGTTGCTTCGATTCCTGTACCGATTTTATTCGGTGTTGCAGTGAGCAATCTCACCGCGAACTTTGGCGATCCGCGCCCACGAGGCCCGCACAAAGGTGAAGACATCCTTGCGCCGAAAGGAACGCCAATCGTTTCCCCGACTGCGGCCGTCGTCGTGAAAATGGATTACGGAGCAGGGCAAGGAAACGGCGTGTACACGATGAATCCCGGTGGCGAAAGATTCGTTTACTACCACCTTGATCGATATGCAGAAGGTCTTGCTGTGGGCCAAGTGCTTGCGGTTGGTTCACTCATTGGATACGTGGGTGATACCGGCGACGCCGCCGGAGGGCCTGCACACCTCCATTTCGAGATACATAGCGGCGGCACGGCGATTGATCCGTTCCCGCGCTTAAGCGCTGAATTTACACCCGCTCAGAAGACTTCCTTTCTCACCGTGATACTCGGGCAGAGTAGCGACCCGGTCACTCTCTCCCGATTTCTCGTCACGAACTTCCGCAGTACCTTCCTCGCGGCACTTGGCGCCAACATAACTCTACCTCTCTCAATCGTTGAGGCTCTTGGCTCTATAGCGGCAGGGGCGGCGCGAACGACGAGCTCCTTACCCACGGGAGATTTGGATAGTGGGTCTACCGGCGCTGCTGTCGTAACGCTCCAGAGATATCTCATACAAAGTGCTTCGGGTCCTGCTGCAGTGCGTCTTGCAGGGGCCGGTGCTACAGGAACCTTTGGACCAATGACCAAGACAGCGCTCGTTGAGTACCAGGCATCCGCTGGGATAACTCCTGCAACCGGTTACTACGGCGAAGCAACGCGTGCGCATATTGCCTCACATCCGCTTACTGCTGCCGCAACATCGCCCATTGCAACTGCCGGTACTACGACTCTTTTGCGAAATCTCACTCTGGGTATGACAGGTGAGGATGTGCGTACACTTCAGAGAATCTTGAATGCGAACGGCTACCCGATTGCGTCAACGGGTTCCGGCTCATTGGGAAATGAGACGCCGTATTTCGGCCCAGCCACAAAGGCCGCCGTAATTAAGTTCCAGCTCGCCCGCAACATTCTGCCTTCCATAGGATATGTGGGCCCGCTCACAAAGACTGCGCTTGCGCTTCTATAACTTGATTTTTCTGAATTAAAATAAAAGGATGAGCTTTCTCATCACTCTTGTTTCGGGATTTGTAAGTGGGGTGGGGGTACAATCGGTTTTGAGCTTCGGGTGGGAGCCGATTGTTTTTATTCTCATACTTGCGGGGCTGTGCGGAGCGTTTGCTTTCATGAAACCGCGCCTTGTGTACTCGCTTGGCGCATTATTCTTTTTGTTCGTTGCGTTCGGGGCAGTACGCGCAACGATTGCAAACACTCCACTCCCCGAGACATTTGTGCGCGACCTGCGTCACCGTGTTTCTTATGACGCTATCGTGGTCGGCGACCCCGATGTGCGCGAGAAGAATCAGCGCATCGCAATCAAAGTACAAGACACCGGTATGCTTGCCGTGATGCCGCTCTCGGCGAATGTGGCGGTCGGCGATCGCGTGCGCGTCTACGGGACGCTCTCGCTCCCGCAGGCGTTTGAGACCGACGGCGGACGCACCTTCCGCTACGATAGATATCTAGAGGCGCGCGGCATCCTCTTCCTCATCCAATATGGGACGATACATACCACAGCGCCCGCGCCCTGGTATTCGCTCCCCGCATTTCTCGCGCGGGTGAAGCACTCATTCTTAGACGGGCTCGCCCGTGCGCTCCCGAGCCCGGACAGCGCGCTCGCGGGCGGTATCGTCATCGGCGGGAAGGAAGGGCTCGGCACCGAACTTAAGGATGCGTTCACGCGCGCGGGACTGGTACAGATTATCGTGCTCTCCGGATACAACGTGATGATTGTCGCGGAGTGGGTGATGGCCTTCTTCGCGCTCCTGCTTCTCCCGCGCCGGCTCCAGTTCTTCGCGGGCGGGGCGGCGCTCCTCCTCTTCGTGGGTATCGCGGGCATCTCCGCCACCGCAGTACGCGCCGCGATTATGGCGGTGATTGCGCTCTACGCGAGGGCGACAGGGCGCTCCTACGCCGCGAGCCGCGCACTGCTTGTCGCCGTCCTTCTCATGCTCTTATGGAATCCGCTCTATCTCGTCTTTGACCCCGGCTTCGGGCTCTCGGTCGCGGCGACTGCGGGCATCATCTGGCTCGCTCCGATTATTGAGCGCCTTCTTATAGCCACGAGGAGGAGAATATTTTTGAGAGTAACTACGCATAGTGCAGCCCCGACGTCCGTCGGAGCGGAACGCTCTCAAAAAGATTCTTCCTCGAGTGGCTTTTGGGTTAACACCGTCGCGACGACGCTCGCGGCCCAGATTGCGGTGCTCCCACTCCTCCTCTACGAGATCGGACTCTTCTCGCTCGTCGCTCTGCCGGCGAATATCCTCGTGAATCCTCTTGTCCCGCTCGCAATGGCCTCATCCGCACTTGCGGGAGTCGTGGGGATGACGATAGGACCGTTCGTCCCGCTTATCACCACCATCGTAGGGTTCCCCGCGCTTATTCTAATGCGCTATTTCATCTTTATTGCAGAGGAGAGTTCCGCACTCCCGTTTGCGGCGTTCTCGCTTGGACGCTTCCCGTTCGTGCTTGTACTTATCGCGTACGCAATTCTCGCTTATATCGCCTGGTCAAAGCGCTTCTCAATAACCGACCAATTCAAGTTCGCGAAGAAAGCGTCAATATAATTCTTTTTCTCTGCGGGGACATAGTCCACCATATACGCGTGCTCCCAGAGGTCCAGGGCGAGGAGTATCGGGAGGCCGGCGAGCTGGCCGACCTCGTGATCGCCGACAAAGGTGGTGTGAATTGTCTTCCCGATTGGGTCGGCATAGACGACGACCCAGCCGATACCGCGACTCCCCGCGACCTCTCGAATATGCGCCTCAAGCCCCTTCTCTCCGTATTTTTCTTCCACTGCATTTGAGAGAGCTCTTCCTGCCTCCAGCTTGCTGCTTCCTGCTTCTAGTTGTTCAAAGTAATATTCGTGCATGCGCATCCCGTCAAATTCAAACGCGAGGCGGCGGCGCAGCTCTGCAATCGCGAGCTTATCGCCCTCGCTCGCCTTATCGCCGTAGCTGGCATACCCCTTAAGCGTTTCCGTAATGAGATTTATATTCTTCACATAGCCTTCGTAGAGCGCCAAATGCACTTTAATTTGTTTTTCCGAGATTCCCTGAAGTGTTGGCAGATTAAATGTTTTTGCGGTGTAAGTCATAGACCTAAAATGTAACACACCCGCCAGAAGCGGGTGTGAAGAGACCAAAACCCTTTTTAGAGAGCGCCCGCTTTCTTGAGCGCGGCGAAGACGCCGTTCTTCTTGATTGTCTTGAGCCCTTTCATAGAAACATCCACGATGACGGTCTTGCCGAGCTCGGGGACGTAGAGGCGGCGGCGCTGGAGGTTGGCCTTGCGGCGCACTTTGCCGGTGGGATTGAACTGCGTTGCGCGGGTACGGTTAGAATACCGCCCGCCGATTTGGGTGGTCTTTCCGGTAATTTCGCAGGCGCGTGCCATAGTGGAGAGCATGGTAGCATAGAGAAATAAATCAGCAAACATGGCCGTCTTCCTCTCCTTTCTCATTCTCATTATTTCCATCATCGTGCACGAAATAGCACACGGCTACGCCGCCGATTCCTTGGGCGACCCGACTGCGCGCCTTGCCGGCCGCCTCACGCTCAATCCGTTTCCGCACGTTGATCTGATGGGTTCGCTCATCCTCCCCGGGCTCCTCATCTTCACCGGTTCGCCGATTATGTTCGGGTGGGCGAAGCCGGTCCCCTATAATCCGTACAATTTGCGGGCGAGGCGATGGGGCGAGGCGATGGTGGCGGGGGCGGGGAGCGCGACGAACCTCTTTCTCGCGCTTATCTTCGGACTTGTCGTGCGTTTCTCTCCCTTCCTCGGACTGGACCAGGCGGCAGTCGCGCTCGCCGCGACGATTGCATTCATAAATCTTTTCCTCGGCCTCTTCAATCTCATCCCGTTCCCGCCCCTAGACGGCTTCACCGTGCTGCGCTCTGCGCTTCCGTGGCACCTCGCTGAAGGGTTCGCTCGCTTTGAGCAGTATATCGGAGCAATGGGTATCGCCGCGCTTCTCGTCTTCCTCCTCGTCTTCTCGTACCTCTTTGCGGGGCCGTTTTTCAGCTTCACAGTCTGGCTCTTCGGACTTATAACAGGCAGTGGAATATAAATAGAGAGTGCTTGTGCTGGTGGTACACTACAGAGAATGGAATACCAGGTTCCGCAGTTCATTGAGGTGGAGGACAAGATTATCGGGCCTTTGACCTTGAAACAGTTTATCTATCTTGCCGGCGGAGTCGGCCTCTGCGTCTTATTTTTCTCCTATTTGAATGTTATTGTCGCGCTTCTCCTTTCCGCGCTCGTGGTCGGATTCGTAGTAGCGCTCGCGTTCTACAAGATAAATGGCAAGCCCTTTGTTGAAATAGTAGAGGCGGGGTTCAGTTATTACACGCGCGCAAAGCTCTTCCTCTGGAAGCACGAAGACCCGAAGACGGCCAAAGAGGTCCCTGTGGCGAATGTGACCGCGGTCCGCGGTGCGCCGAAGCTCACCCGCGGGAAGCTCACCGAGCTCGCGTGGTCGCTCGATATCCAAAACAGAAAGTAGTATGGCTGTCACCTCCTCTAATGCAACGCAGCAGTTCGTTCCGGTCAAAGAGATTCGGAACGGCGTCATTATTTTGAAAGATGGGTCATACCGCGGCGTGCTTATCTGCTCGTCCATCAACTTCGGGCTCAAGTCTGCCGATGAGCAGCACGCGATTACGCTCGGCTTCCAGAGCTTTCTTAACACGCTAGATTTTTCAATTCAAATTGTCATCAATTCCCGCAGGATGGACCTGCGTCCGTACCTTGCGCTTCTACAGGAGAAGTCTGCGGAGCAGAAGACCGAGCTCATGCGGGTTCAACTCCACGAATATATTGAGTTCGTGCGCTCCTTCACCGACCAGGCGAATATTATGACGAAGTCATTTTATGTCATTGTCCCGTATGCGCCGCGCTTCTCCGCCGCCGCTGCCTCGGCCGGCTTCCTGCATCGCGGGAGCCCCGCCACGAACACGGCCGCCGCCGAGTCCACCTTCGCCGAGGATCAGGCGCAGCTAGAGCAACGGCTTACGCTGGTTGGCACGGGGCTCGCTGGCATCGGGGTGCGCGCGGTATCGCTCGGCACAGAAGAGGAGATAGAGCTTCTCTATCGCGCCTTCAATCCGGGCGAGCTTGAGAACCCTATCCGTCTGGATAAATAATTATGGCGCTCCTAGATTTTTTCAATCGCAAGAAGGAGGGAGCACCGAGCGTGATGCCGGTGCTCCCGAAGGATATCTACAAGCAGGGCGCGCTTGACCTCGTTGATACCATCGCGCCGACGGCACTGAAGGTAAGCCCGCGCGAACTGGAACTTGGAGAGAAGTTTGTCCGCGCCTTCTACACCATTTCCTATCCGCGCTTCCTCACCGACAGCTGGTTCTCGCCGGTTATCAATCTGGACAAGATGCTGGATGTTTCCATATTCATCCACCCGATTGATACCGAGCAGGCGTTGCGCACTTTCCAGAAGAAGGTCGCCGAATATCAGAGCCAGATTAGCGAGCGCGAGGCGAAGGGGCTTGTGCGCGACCCACTCCTTGATACCGGTTACCAAGACCTTGAGAGTCTGCGCGACAGTCTTCAGCAGGCGCAGGAAAAGCTTTTTGATGTCGGGCTCTATCTTGCACTCTATGGCGATACTAAAGAAGAGATTGAAAAGACCGAAGGGAACATCCGCGGCATCCTGGACTCTAAACTCGTCTATACGAAGCCGGCGCTCTTCCAGCAGGAGCAGGGCTTCCGTTCCTGTCTCCCCCTGGGCACCGACGAGCTCCATGTTAATTCTAAACTGAACTCTTCGCCGCTCTCTTCTCTCTTTCCTTTCGTTTCCTTTGACCTCACGAGCGACCGCGGCATTCTCTACGGCATCAACCGCCACAACTCTTCGCTCATCCTCTTTGACCGCTTCTCGCTTGAGAACTACAACTCGGTCGTCTTTGCGAAGTCCGGCTCGGGCAAGAGCTATGCGACGAAGATAGAGATTATCCGCTCGCTGATGTTCGGCATAGATGTGATTGTTATTGACCCCGAGCGAGAGTACGAGCAACTCGCCGAAGCCACCGGCGGACGCTCTTTCCATATCTCGCTTTCTTCCGAGCACCACATAAATCCCTTTGACCTCCCGCCGGTGAAGGAGGATGAGGACCCGAAGGATGTGCTGCGCTCCAACATCATTACGTTGGTCGGACTCTTTCGCATTATGCTCTCCGGCCTCACTCCCGAGGAAGACGCTATCGTTGACCGCGCCATCAGCGAAACCTACGCGCTGAAGGATATTACCGGCGACACCGACTTCACCAGCGCCGAGCCGCCGCTTCTCTCGGATTTTGAGCAGGTGCTATCGGGAATGGAGGGGAGCGCATCCTTGATTGAGCGCCTTTCTAAGTACACCCGCGGCACATGGGCGGGCTTCCTTAATCAGCCGACGAACATTGATATCCGCCAACAGTTCGCCGTCTTCTCGGTACGAGACATGGAGGATGAGCTGAAGCCGATTGCGATGTATATCCTCACACACTACATCTGGAACGAGGTGCGCCATGAGTTGAAGAAGCGGCTTCTGATTATTGATGAGGCATGGTGGATGATGAAGAGCGACGATACTGCCTCCTTCTTGTATTCTCTCGCGAAACGCGGACGAAAATACTATCTCGGCGTCTGTACGATTACCCAAGATGTGGAAGACTTCCTCAAGAGCCCCTACGGACGGCCTATTCTCACCAACTCCAGCTTGCAACTGCTCCTCAAACAATCATCAACTACCATTGATGTTCTCCAGAAGACCTTCAATCTCACTGATGAGGAAAAATATCTCCTCCTTGAAGCGGGAGTGGGGGAGGGGCTCTTCTTCGCGGGGCTGAAGCATGTCGCGATCAAGGTCGTCGCAAGTTATACCGAAGACCAAATTATTACGTCTGACCCTTCACAACTCCTTGCGATAAAGAAAGAGAAGGACCGCTATGCCGCAGAGAAGAAGTAGCCCGCCGCCGGAGGTGATGACCTGGCCGAAGGCGGCTCCCTTCCTCGTCGGTGCCGCTCTTGTTGATGCGCTTCGGGCATTCTTCCACTTTTTCTGGTTCTTCGGGCCGGCTGTCGCGATTTTCTACTGCACCCTAAGCGTGAGCGCGCGGCTCTCAAGCTGGACCTTTGGGTTATTGGGTACGAAGACCGCTGCCGCAGTGTGCACTACCGGCGGCGTCGCGGTAGGGGCTGCAGGCATTGAGGTTATCGGTCCTTTTGGCGTCATAATGGCGAATGCAGTCGGTCTTATGGGCTTCTTGACGCTCGGTCTGTGTCTCGTAATGCTGAATAGGCGCATGTTCAAGACGGCGGCGAGCGCACCAATTCAATTTGCAGGCGCTTTTGCCCTGGGAGAAGTCCCTTTCCTTGGCGCGTTTCCTACATACACCTTCGTTCTCTGGAGATTACATCGCGCCCAGATAAAAACGGAGCGTACGGCGCTGGAGATGTGGGAGAAGGAGACGTCCGCCGCGCGACTGCAAGAGAGGAATCAGCAAGCACTCCAGAGTGCACAACTTCAGGCGGGTCAGCAGCGGGCAGACATTCAGCAGAGACAAATCGTAGAGAGGGAGGAGGCGGAATATGCCGAGTATGAGCGGACACTCGCGGCAAATGACGGCCAATACGAAATCCCCGAAGATGCGAGAAGAGCGGCGTAATGACCCCGTATAGGGGCTATACTGGGGTTATGCGTCCTGTTTTCTCTGCTCTACTTACGCTCGCTCTTCTTATTCCGCTCGCGTCGTTGGCGCAGGGTATTGAAAGCGCCATCGGGAATACGGAACCCTTCACCCTCTCGATTGACCCGCAATATCCCGTGCCCTTCAGCGAGGTGACGCTCTCCGCCCATTCCTCGTCGCTTGACCTCACGAATGCGGTTATGACGGTGAACATCGCTGGCGAGACGCTCTATCGCGGGAATGTTCAGCCCACGAAAATTAAGCTTGGCAGGGCAGGGAGTATCACTCGGGTGACGGTAACAATGACCATCAACGGTGCGTCCACCGTACGGTCGGTCTCTATCCAGCCGCAGGATGTCGCGCTTGTTGCCGAACCCGTTTCTTCAGCGCCGCCGCTTTACCCCGGCAAGCCGCTGGTCCCGCTTGAGGGCGACACGCGTATTGTCGCGGTGGCGAACTTCAGAACCTCCGGCGGCGCTGCGCTCAATCCCGAAACACTCTCCTACTCGTGGACGGTGGATAGCACGAGAATCGCGAACTCTTCCGGTATCGGGAAGTCTGCGGTCCTCGTAGCCTCGCCGCTCCAGTACCGCGCGCGTACGGTCTCAGTAGCGATTACGAGCCAGGACGGCGCGCTCGTCGGCGGCGACTCGCTCTCGCTCTCTCCGCAGAGCCCATCCGTGCGCATATATGAGAACGACCCTCTTCTCGGTATTCGCTTTGGCCGCGCGCTCCTGGGCACCTACGCGGTGACGGGTGCGGAGTCTACGCTCTATGCCGCGCCCTTCTCGGTTCCGATAAAAAACGGCGCTCCTCTCATCCAGTGGTTTCTGAACGGCTCTCCGGCACAGACAGGCAGCTCAATAACCCTGCGTCCATCGGGAAGCGGGCAGGGGACAGCAACCCTCTCGCTCACTGCCTCCTCCGGCAGTCAGTTGAATGTCGCAACGAACAGTCTCTCGCTTACCTTCGGCGCGCCAGAGGGCAATAACTTCTTCGGCTTATGAAAAAACTGATGCTCTTTTCATCGCTCGGGCTCGCTTTCTTCGCTCTTGCGCCGGAGGTCCTCGCCCAGGGATTCACGGCGCTCGCGCCAATCCCCGGGCTCACCGACCAGAGCGCAACCAGCGTTGTCAATTCCACAGGCTTCGCAAACTTCTTTAATAATCTCTACAAATACTGCATCGGGCTTGCCGCCGCGCTCGCGGTCATAGAAATTATCTGGGGTGGTCTTGAAATCTCAACCCAAGATTCTATCAGTCAGCAGAGTAAGGGGAGAGAGCGCATCACGCAGGCGATTCTCGGCCTCGTCCTCGTCCTCTCTCCGGTGCTCGTCTTCTCCATCATTAATCCCTCCATCCTCAATCTCTCCATCGGCATCAAACCGCTCAACACTATCTCCGGTGCAACGATCCAAGTAACCCCCACCTCTTCTTGTCCGCAATATTTCACGGGTACGCCACCGAACTGTATAGCATTGCCCGTATGTACTTCCACACTCACAATCAACTGTATTCCCGTTGCGGTGGCCGCTTTTGATGAAGGTCCTTACCCAACTCCACCAGCGGGTGTCCAGCCAGCAGGTGTGTGGTGTTACCAAATAAATTTTACTTATCAGGGAAATAATTATATGTGTTATCGAGACCAAGCAGCGTGCCGGGCCTCATGTAGGACGTCAGGAACGACGGAGAACGATGATGTGTACGCTCGGATACCAAATGCAAATGATCCGAACTGCACTGCAGCTTGTGTGAATACTTTGTAGTATGAGACGAGCACTTATTATTGTCGGGGCGATTGCGATGATACTCGGGATCGGGTTCGCAATCTATTTCTTTTTCTTCAGGCCCTCGGTCACGGTAGAGCCGGGCGGGACGCTCCCTGTCGCGGGCCCAGGGTCGGGCAGTGGTACGGGAACAGGATCCGGCGGTACGCCCGCGAATACGCCCGTCACGGTTGCACCGCGGCTGGTGCAGATAAGTAAGGGCCCTGTCGTGCTGGGTGAGGTAGTGATTAATGCTAAACCGGCGGACGCGAGTTCCACACCAGAAACTTCCGTCCAGTATATTGACCGGCAGAGCGGGAATATCTTTTCTTATTCAGCACGCGTGAAGTCGCTCGCGCGCATCTCTAACAAAACAATCCCCGGTATCCAGTCGGCGTCATGGCTGCCCACGGGCGCGATAGCGTATGTGCAATACCTCTCCGGCGAAAACTCCACTACGATTAATACCTACGCGCTCTTCGCAACAAGCTCAGACGGCTTCTTCCTGCCGCAGAATCTTGCCGCGGTTGCCGCCTCTCCTTCAGCTGCCTCGCCGAGTGTTCTTACGCTCGCCTCGGGGGTCAATGGCTCCGTCGCCTCACTTCTCAACACCAACGGTACCCAGCCCGTGCCGATCTTCAACACTCCGCTCTCTGCACTCCGCGTCGCATACGCAGGGAAGCAGTATCTCGCGTACACGAAACCCTCGGGTGGTCTTCTTGGCAACGCCTATCTCGTTGATACATTCGGCAATTTCTCCCGCATTGCCGGGCCGGAGTACGGCCTTTCTGCACTTGCCAGCCCCTCGGGGAAGTGGGTGCTCGCGAGTTTCGTTCAGAACAGTGTGATGAAGACAGTGTTAGTGAATACGGCGACGAACGAAACACTGTCTCTTCCGCTCTCCACACTCGCCGAGAAGTGTGTCTGGGCGGCTGACGATTCGGTGATTTACTGCGGCGTGCCCGTGGACCCCTCACCGGGCGCAGTTTATCCCGACGACTGGTATCAGGGCGCCGTGCAGTTCTCCGACCGCATATGGCGGATTCAGGTCGTCGGCCGCTACGCACAGCTCGTACTGGACTTCTCGCAGGAAGCGAAGAGTTCTCTGGATGCTGTGGCGCTTGCCATTGACCCCAACAACTCAACGCTTGTCTTTGTTAACAAGAACGATAGTTCACTCTGGAGTTACTCGCTGTGATTCAGTAGAATCACCTACTGGGTTGCTCTTCTTTTTCAAAAACGCGGCGCACATACCACTCTTGGAGTGTTCCCATGATGTTGGTCGTAATGAAGTAGAGCGCGATAGCGCTTGAGGTCGTGTAGGCAATCGTTCCGATGAGGAAGGGGAATACATATTTCAGTTGCAGTCCCATAATCCTCTGGAAATCGTTTTGCATTCCCGGGGTGCCCGAGGGCTTCATCGTCCCCGAGAGGGCCACATGCGCCTGAAAAAATTGGGTGGCGCCGGCGAGAATTGAGAGAACTATACTTTTCCCCGCGACCGAGATAAATCCGAGGAACAGGAGCGAGCTCATCTGCGGAAGCGGCGTGAGCGCGTAGAGTCTCTCCACATTCAGCGTAACAAACGACTCGTAATGGAATACCCAGAATAGCGCGAGGAGGACAGGAATCTGGATAAGAACCGTTAAGATGCTTGCGAAGGGGTTCACGCGGGCCTCCCGATACAGCGCGAGCGTTTCCAGCGCCTCTTTTTCCTTATCGTCCTTGTGTTTTTCTTTCAATTCCTTGAGTTTCGGCTCTATAATCTTCATCGTGCGCTGTGTACGGGCCGCCGAGAGGAAGAAGGGGAGGAGAATGACTCTAATGATGATGGTGAGGATGATGACCGCGACTCCGACATCGCCGCCGGGCACAATCGCTACAATCGCTACAAGTGCGTTGTAGATGGGATTATAGAAAAAGGTGTGAAATAGGTAGGAAATCACGAGAGGAGGCGTTTTAATTCTGTTCTGGTGTCCTCGTAGCTTACACTATTTGCGGATGCTTTGGGGAAAATGATGAGAGCGGGTGGGAGAGAGAGGGTACGGAGCGCGGAGAGTACCCTTCGCTTGATGCGGTGCCGGGTGACCGAGAGGCGGGCGACCTTTTTTGGCACAACAACGGCATATCCCCGCGCATCCCTAGAGACGACCGCAGAAAAGTGGGGGGAGGAGAGACGCCGCCCACTCTTAATGATGGTGGGGAATACCGATCGAGAGAGTCGTTCTCGGCGGGGAAACACAATGATTACCTTGTTACCGCAAGTCTTTTGCGTCCGATGCGGCGGCGGCGCTGTACAATCTTGCGTCCGGCGGCCGTCTTGTTTCTTGAGAGGAATCCGTGCGTCTTTGCGCGTTTCCTCTTCTTCGGTTGATAGGTCATTTTGGCCATGAAAATGTGATTTAGGTTGTACACACGATACTAACAGGTTCTCACCAAAAAACCAGTCTATTTTCTTTTGGACGACAAGGGTATACTCCAAGACACTATGGACAAGAGGAATCCGAAAGAATTGTGGGAATACATTTTAACCCAAATTGAGCTCTCCATCTCTCCCGCGAATTTCAATACTTGGTTTCGTAGCAGTTTTATCGTAAAAATCGACGGGGATGGGATTATTTATGTAGGAGTTCCGAGTCAGTTCTTCAAGGATTGGTATACAAGGAAGTTCCACACACTCCTTTTGAAGATTGTTCGGGATGTTTCATATGAATTTCGCAATATTGAGTACCTTATCGTGAAGGACGAGCGCCGCAAGGTACAGAAGGAGGTGAAAAATACCCGAGGGGCACTCGAGCTTCCTCTTGATGAGTTCTATATCAACAAGAGCGACAATCTGAATCCGCGCTACACTTTTGATACTTTCGTGATCGGTTCGTTTAATAATCTTGCGTACGCCGCATCACAGGCGGTCCTTAGCCGACCCGGCATCACCTATAACCCGTTATTTATTTACGGCGATACGGGGCGCGGGAAAACTCATCTCATCCAAGCAATCGGCAATCAATTCAAAAAGCAATACCCGGGACGTAAGGTGTTTTATCTCACTTCTGAAAAATTTACCATTGATTATACGGATTCCGTCCAGGCGGGAACTGCAAATCGATTTAAGGATAAATATCGCCAGTATGACCTGTTGATTATGGATGATGTGCAGTTCCTTTCTAAGAAACTGAAGACTGAGGAGGAACTTTTCCACCTATTCAACACCTTCCACGACACGAATAAGCAGATTATTTTCTCCTCTGACCGAGCTCCGGTCGCCATCCCCGACATCGCCGAGCGGCTTAAGGGGCGCCTGGCGAGCGGTATGACCATTGATATCGGAGAACCTGACCCAGAATCGCGTATGGCTATTGTGCGCAAGAAGGCAGCAGGTCATGGGGTGCTCCTCTCGGAGGATGTGATTGAGTATATCGCGACCACAATACACGGCTCTATCCGCGAATTGGAAGGGATGGTTAATAATATTGTGTGCCATACCCAAGTTAAGGGCTCTGCTCCGGATATTATTGAGGTCCGCCAGTCTCTCCGTTCGTTTACTCGGCCCCAGAAAAACATCTCGGTAAAAAATGTCGTTGATAAGGTTGCTTCTTTCTACGGTATTGATGAAGAAAGCATCTATGAGAAGACCCGGAGGAGGGAGGTGGTGCGTCCGCGTCAAGTAATTATGTATCTTCTCCGAGAAGATTTCAGTATTTCATACCCGACCATCGGCACAAAACTTGGAGGAAGAGACCATACGACTGTTATCCACTCTTGTGAAAAAATAAAACGAGAAGTAGTTGTGGATACTGAGCTCGCAAAAGAAATTCAGAGTATTCGTACCCTTCTTGTATGAATCTGTTCACCCCTCTATCCCCAAGTTATATAAATAAGTCCTTT
>CAYQJR010000013.1:0-17642 GCA_964418065.1 uncultured Candidatus Saccharibacteria bacterium
GCGGCAGGTCAGAGCAGAGTTTGTACAATTACCAACAATGATATTCCGCCGGGCGCACTAACCACCACCATTCAGGTGAACAAGGTTGTCATCAATGACAACGGCGGTACAAGAGTGATTGCTGACTTCCCGCTACTCGTCAACACGACTGCAGTGGTGAGTGGTGCGGTCAACACCTTCAGTCCTGGAACGTATACTGTCTCTGAAACAAATCAGCCCGGATACACTGCCTCGTTCAGCGGTGATTGCGACGCGGCCGGTACGCTCGCTGTCGCGGCAGGTCAGAGCAGAGTTTGTACAATTACCAACAATGATATTCCGCCGGGCGGCGGAGGCGGTGGGGGTGGCGGCGGTGGGGGTGGAGGCGGCGGTGTCACAGCACCGACGATTACTCTCGGCGCGCTTTTGCAAGCCGGTACACAGCCGCTTGCCTACCTCTATCTCTCGCAGATTCCGTACACAGGCCTTGAACTTGGGCCAGTCGGCATGGCGGTCTATTGGCTCGTGCTCATTGCGCTTGCACTTGCAGCTACCTATTTCGTACTCTTCACGGTTGCGCCGTTTGTGAATCAGCGCGCACGCGACTTTGCCGTGCGTGTGTCCACGCTGCTTAATACAGCGCAGGACGAACTCGCGCTCTCACGAGCTGTGCATGCCGTGCAGGTAGCAGCGCCTGCACCGGTGCGAGCATCAGAACCGGTACAACACGATTCTGCGTATAGCGAAGCGCCCCGCCCGAGTGCCTCCTATCACGGCTTCAAGTCATTCGCGCGCGACGGCGTACTCTCAATTGAAGATATTGTGAAGAGTCTCTCTCACCACCAGTCTGCTCCGGCAGCGCCGCCCCAGAAAGCGGAGACACCGGTTGCTCCGCCAATCTACACTAAGGTTGAACAAATCTATGAGCAGACTGAAGCCATTACGGTGCCCGAGACCGCTACAATTCCGCCTTCTACACGCGGCTTCGTCAGCGCTCTTCTTGAAGGAGACCGCGCCGCAGTCTTTGCCGCTCTGCGCCAGCAGGTGCGCGGGGGCGGCGCGCCAGAACAACTGATTGCAGATACCGTCTCTTCTCTTGACGATGTCTATCGCGCACGCGTCGATGGTACCGCCTGTGACGGCGATATCGCGCGCCTTGCCGCACGCCTCAACACCCCGGCTCTTGAGAAACTTATCGCGGCGCTCGCAACTGCGATTGATACGAGTTATTCAGACGGCGTTACAGGTGCGAAGCTCGCGCTCTCCCGCGCACTCGCTATCCTCGGCGCTTAAACGTTCGCGCGTTCGCGGATACGGGCAAGCAGGGGAGCAATGAAATCGTCTAGCGGGAGCGTTTGCTTGTCGCCGGCGCGATTATTTTCCACTGTTATCGTTTGAGCCCTGACCTCTTCGTCTCCGACGACGATGAAGCAAGGGATTTTCTCCGTCTTTGTACCGCGAATTCTCTTACCGAGAGAATCCCCGGCACTAAGTTCAGCGCGGACGCCGGCATTCTTCAGTTTTTCGTACACAGAGAGAGCATAGGCTTCGTGCGCTTCACCCACAGGAAGCACGACGACTTGTACCGGCGCGAGCCAGAGCGGGAATGCACCGGCATACTTTTCAATAAGAAACGCCATAATGCGTTCAATAGCGCCGATAGAGGAGCGGTGGACGACAAACGCACGGTGTTTTGCGCCGTCCTCGCCGACATAGGTGAGATCAAACCGGTCCGGCATACAAAAGTCATACTGTACGGTAAAGGCCGTATCTTCTTTCCCGTTCGCATTCTTCATCTGAATATCTATCTTCGGGCCGTAGAAAGACGCCTCGCCCTTTGCTTCTTCGAAGTCATTGCTGCGACTTTGCATAAGCGTACGCAAGAGATTCTCAGCTTTTTCCCAGGCCACCTCATTTCCGGGATATTTTTCCGTATCCGCCCGATCTCCTTGCGAAAGCCGATAACGATAATCAACCCCGAGTTTTAATCCGAACACGCCAGTGATGTATTCAATAAGATCAAGCGCGTTAGCGATTTCTGCAACGGCTTGCTCCTCATTCATACAAATGATGTGCGCATCAGCGAGACAGAAGGTGCGGACTCGCTGGAGACCCATGAGCTCGCCAGACTGTTCATAACGATACAGTCTTGCAAGCTCGGCAATGCGCATAGGCAGCTCACGGTAGCTCACGGGCTTGCGCAGATAGAGCTCAAAGTGATGCGGACAGGTCATCGGACGGAGCATAAATTGTTC
The DNA here is from genome assembly GCA_964418065.1 of uncultured Candidatus Saccharibacteria bacterium. GTDB lineage: Bacteria > Patescibacteriota > Minisyncoccia > Phycocordibacterales > Phycocordibacteraceae > C7867-001. The sequence goes on from CAYQJR010000013.1 coordinate 2,235, forward strand.
GTCATCAATTTCGATGGGCGCGTACATTGAGTCCTTGTAATGCGGGTAATGACCGCTTTTCTTGTATAAATCAAGCTTGGCGATGTCAGGCGTATACACATGGAGATAGTCGCGCTTAATCTCCTCGTCAACGATAAAACGCTCCAATTCGCGCCGTATCACCGAGCCTTTTGGTGTGAAAAGAGGGAGTCCTTTCCCGACGGAATCAGAAAAAGCAAAGAGATCGAGCTCTTTACCGAGCTTCTTATGGTCATGCTCCTTCGGATCCATATCTGCAGAATATACCACAGGAGTTAGAGCGGTTTGAGTTCTTCTATCGCGAGCGATGCCTCGCCGTTTCTAACTGAAACCTTGCCTTTCACCAAGAGGCAGGTCCCGGGTGTGATGATGCTCGCGTGCTCCTTCAGCAATTTCGGGAACACGACAGCCTCGATTGAATCGGTTGTGTCTTCTACCGTAAGAAATAGCATCTTCTCGCCGCTCTTGGTGAGAATAGCGCGCACGACCGAGACAAGTACCGGCAGGATGAGCAGCATTCCCGGCTGAGGCTCTTCCTTAATCTTCTTAATAGAGAGGACTGCTTTCTTAGCGATGACCTCATGCGCATCGAGCGGATGGCCGCTCACATAAATGCCAAGCAGCTCTTTTTCCCATGCGAGTTTATCCAGAAGAGAAATCGGTTTCCCCGAAGGGAGGGAGAGAGTCGGCGGTGCTGCGAATGAACCGAAGAGAGAGTCTTGCGGGGCGGTGGCGGTTGCTTCTCTATGGAAGGCTAGCAGAGTCTCTATATTCTGGAGAAGGGTGCCGCGCCCATTGTCTTGCGGTATCAGCGAATCAAGCGCGCCGCACTTAATAAGCGACTCAAGCGATTTTCGATTCAAATTCTTGGAGCCAACACGCGACAGGAAATCAGAAAGGGTAATGAACGACCCGCGCGCTTTCCGCTCCGCTATAATTGCCTCGGAAATGCCGTCGCCGAAGTTCTTTATGGAGGATAGGCCGAACCGTATAGCATCTTTCTTTTCCCCGACAACGGTGAAATCGCTCCCGCTCTCGTTAACGTCCGGCGGGAGCACGGGGACGCCCATCCGTTTCGCTTCAGCGACGAATATCGCGACCGATTCTGTGTCGCCCGAGTCCGCCGTGAGGACTGCGGCAAGATACTCCACGGGATAATTCGCTTTCATGTACGCCGTCTGGTATGCGACCTTGCCATAGCTTGCGGCGTGCGCCTTGTTGAAGCCGTACGCGGCAAAGGGTTCAATCAGCAACCAAAGCTTTTCCGCCGTGCTCTTGGTGAGTTTCCCGTACTCCACGAATCCCTTTAACAGTTTCGCTTTTTCAGCCTGCATGACCTTGGGGATTTTCTTCCCCATTGCCTTTCGAAGCGCGTCTGCCTCGAGCCACGAGTAGCCGGCGAGCGTAATGGCGGTGAGAAGCACATCATCCTGATAAACGAGGAGGCCGTACGAGAAATCCAGATAGTCCTTCATGCGCGGATCAACAAAGCGGATGAGCTTCGGGTTATGCTTGCGTTCAACATACTGAGGAATGGTCTCCATCGGTCCGGGGCGATAAAGAGCGACCATCGCGTTAATATCGTGGATGCTTGTCGGTCGGAGCTCTTTCAGCCAGCGCGTCATGCCGGAACCATTCATTTGGAAAACGCCTTCCGTCTCGCCGCGCGCGAGCATCTGGTATGTCTTCAGATCGTCTATGGGGATGTTTTCAATATCAACTTTAATATTGCGCGTTTGTTCCACCCGCGCGACGGCGTCGGCGAGAATAGCGAGGTTCTTGATACCGAGAAAGTCAAACTTCAGGAGTCCGACGCCGCCGTACTCGTCCGTAATGGAGTACATATCGTACTGGGTTATGAGTTTCCCCGTTCCCTTCGGGTCGGGCTGGACCGGAGCCCACTCCACGAGCGGCGTCGGCGCGACGACCACTCCCGCCGCATGAACACCGACATGCCGCACGCATCCCTCAATGCGTTTTGCGAGGTCAACAATCTCCCGCGCATCTTCGTCTTCATCGTACAGCGCTTTCAAATCAGGTTCGAGCTCAAGCGCGTGATCAATCGTCATCGGGAACCCTTGGGAGCCCATCGGGATGAGCTTCGCAATGCGGTCGCCCGTGGTGTAGGAGTGGCCGAGCGCGCGCGAGACATCGCGCACAGCTGCGCGCGCCATCATCGTGCCGAAGGTGCCGATTTGGGCGACGCGATCTTCGCCGTATTTCCGTTTGGTATAGGCAATCATGTCGTCGCGCCGATTATCAGCTATGTCCATATCAATGTCGGGCGCCTTCGGTCGTTCCGGATTTAGGAACCGCTCAAAGGGGAGCTTATAGAAGAGCGGATTCACGTTCGTAATGCCGACCAAATAGGCGACAAGCGAGCCTGCGGCCGAGCCGCGAGTGGTTGTGAGGATGCCGCTTGCGCGCGCGAAGGTAAGAAGGTCAGCAACAATAAGGTAATACACCGCAAATCCCTTGCCGATAATGATGTTCAATTCGTATTCAATCCGCTCCAACACCTCTTTTGATTCTTCGAGCCCGCGCAAAGCAATGCCCGCATGCGCCTTTGAGCGCAACTCTTCGTCATGATTGCTGAAACCCTTTGAAATAGGTACCGCAGGGAACGTCCACATCCCGAGCTCAAAGCTCACCGTGCAGCGGTCGGCAATCTTGCCTGAATTCTCTAGTGCCTCGGGAATATGACTGAAGTACTTTTGCGCCTCCTTCTCGCTGATAAATGAGAAGTCCTCATCCTCGTTCTTACCGCGTCCGCCGTGCCCGATGCGTCGCATAATCTCTGTCGCTTCGCGGTCGCTTGGCTCCAGATAGTACACATCGTTCTGGGCGACGAGCGGCGTGCCGCTCGCGCGGCCAAGCGCGATAATCTCTTTCATCAGCGCTTCGTGCCCTTCAACCTTCGGGTGGTGAGTTATCTCGAGGAATACATTGTCCGCTCCGAAGATGGTTTTGAATTCTTCAAGTGCGGCTGCGGCGCCGTTTGCGTCGCCCGCACGCAGCTGCTGGGCGACCTCGCCGGCAAATGAGGGAATAATCGCGATGATTCCCGCGCGGTGCGCACGCAACAACTCCTTATCCATGCGAGGTCGCTCATTGAACCCTTCGGTCCATGATTTTGTGACAAGGGCGAGGAGATTCTTATAGCCTTCGTTATTTTCTGCCAAGAGGACGATGTGCGAGCGCTTCCCGTCCGTGCCTTGGTCGGCTTCAAGGCGCGAGCGGGTGGCGAGATAGGCATCAACGCCGAGAATGGGCTTCACGCCCGCTTTTGTCGCGGCCTTGTAGAACTCAATGGCGCCGTGCATATTCCCTGTGTCGGTGAGCGCGAGCGCGTCCATTCCCTCCTTCTTCGCTTTATCAACAAGCTCGTCAATCTTCGGGAGTGCCTGCAGGAAGCTGTAGTGCGAATGCGTGTGCAGGTGGATGAAGCGCGAGGCCATCCTCCTAGTATACTTTCCGTATGCGATTTATGCTCGGGGTTGATGAGGCGGGGCGGGGGCCCTTGGCGGGACCGGTGGCGGTCGGTGTGGTTGCCGTACCGGAAGGGCTTGATGTAGCGCGGGAGTTCCCGGGAGTCGCGGACTCAAAGAAACTCTCGGAAAAGAACAGAGAAAAGATTTTCGCCCTGCTTGAAGCGCGCAGGACTTCGGGGGATGTACGTTTTACGGTTGAATTTGAGGATGCCGACACGATTGACGAAGAGGGGATAACTGCTGCGGTACGCCGCGCGCTTGCGCGGGGAGTAAACGCGCTTGCGCCCGACTCTGCGCTGGTGCGGATACAGCTTGACGGCGCGCTTCGCGCGCCGCCCGAATACGCCCAAGAAACCATCATCAACGGCGACGAGCTCGTCCCGCTCATCTCACTCGCTTCTATTGCCGCCAAGGTCTCGCGGGATCGCCTGATGTGCAAACTTGCTGAAGCGTACCCGCACTACGGCTTTGAGACGCATAAAGGCTATGGGACGAAGATGCATTACGCGGCACTTGGGGAATATGGCCTGTGCGCTATCCACCGCCGCTCCTTTATCCACCTTGACACCGAGGCAAAATAAGACTATACTTTTAACTTGTGTCCAGCCTCAGTCCTTGACTGGCTCTGCGGCAAACACATACACCAAACCGATAAACCCGATCTTTTTGGAGAAGAGGGATGAACGTAGCTAAAATAAGGTCGCCATCAAGCGATCCACAGCCAAGCTCGGAAGAGTTGGTCGCAGCAGGGTTCCAATCCTGTACCTGCGAGAAATTAGGGACGGCTTGCGTCAGGGCGGTGTCCATTAATCGTCTGGCGGGCCAAGACTCTGCTTTGCTCTTCTGCCGCAAAGCTGGACGCGAGATTTCCAGCAATAAGGCAACTGGTTGCACTCACGGAAAGTTCTAATCCTCATTCCATGTACACTGGGCGCCATCGACAAGGGATCGGTGGCGCTCTTTCACTTTTATACATCGCATGGTAGGGTAGTCTTTATGTCAATTCGAATGCGTCATACGCGGGGTCACACCAATAATCGCCGGTCGCACCACGCGCTCAAAAACACCAATATTCTGAGGGATGTCGAGAGCGGCAACCTCCGTCTCCCGCACCGCCTTGATGAGGTGACGGGTATGTATCGCGGCAAGCAGATTGCTCCGGCGAAGGCCGTGCGCGTATCTAAGGAGAAGGTGCGCGGCCCATCAACGGCGCCCGTCGCTCCGCATGTCCACGAGCACGCGCACGAAGAGCATACGAACGCAGAAATGAAAAGCACCCGAGGTGTTGCGGGTAAGGTTGCGACCGGTGGCCGGCCGAAGGCGCGTAGCGGCTTCGGCGGGGGAGCCTAACAAAGCGAGGAGTTAGTAATCCACGCGGCTGCACTTGTGCAGCCGCGTCTTTGCTATACTACCTATACAGCTCTTTCCATGGCGAACCGACACCTAGCGCGTTCAGTTGTTCTCCAGACTCTTTTTGAGTGGGATACGACGCATGCTTCTGCCAAAGAGACGCACGCCATTCTTGAACGCAATATTGCCGAGTTTGGCGGCGACGATGTTGATCGCACATTCATGGATAATCTCCTTTCAGGCGTGCTCGCGAAGAAGGACGATATTGACCTTGTTATCGGGAAGGCCGCTCCCGAGTGGCCGCTGCCGCGCATCGCGCCCGTTGACCGCAATATCCTGCGGCTGGGACTGTTTGAACTCTTGTTTTCCGACCGCAGCCAAGTGCCGGCTAAGGTCGCCATTAACGAAGCCATTGAACTCGCGAAGACCTTCGGCGGCGACTCTTCTGGACGCTTCGTGAACGGGGTCTTAGGCGCGGTCTACAAGGAGCTCGGCGAGCCGGGGAAGGAAGAGCACGGGGGAAAGAAGAACGGCAAGACAAAATATGAGGATATGCCGCTCCAGCGGCTCGGCGGCGCGGTCGTCTACAGCAAGCACAACGGCCAATACTATCTCGCGCTCGTCCACGATGTGTTCGGCCACTGGACGCTCTCAAAGGGGAAAATCGGAGATAATCCGGCCATAGAAAAGGAGACTGCAGAGGAGGGTACGATTCGGGAAATCAAGGAAGAAATCGGGCTCGATATTGTTATAGAGGGGAAGGTCGGAGAAAACGAGTATGTCGCCTCGCATCCGGAACGCGGCAAGTACCGCAAGCGCGTTGTCTACTTCCTTGCGCGCGCGGAGTTTGAACCTCTCCAGTTACAGAAAGGAAAAGGAGGACTTGACGACGCAAAATGGTTCCGCCTTCAGGACATCATTGACCTTAACTTCTACGATGATATGCTCCCTATCGTCACTGCGGCCGTCCAACGGCTTCTCGACAAGCCTCATGCCTGATTTCGTCACCCTTGCACAACAACTCGACATCCCATTTAAGAACCTCGACCTCCTCGTCGGGGCGTTGACGCACCGCTCCTATTTGAACGAACATCGCGAGTACACCGGAGCGCACAATGAGCGACTTGAATTTCTCGGAGATGCCGTGCTTGAGCTCGCGGTGACCGATTTTCTCTTCAAGAAATTTCCTACAAAGCCCGAGGGTGAGCTCACGGCCTATCGCGCCTCGCTCGTCAACACCGTATCGCTCGCCGAGACCTCTCAAGCGCTTGGGGTAAATAAGTATCTGCTGTTATCAAAAGGCGAATCCAAGGATACCGGGCGGGCGCGCGACGTGATACTTGCGGATGCCTTTGAGGCGATTATCGGTGCGGTCTATCTTGACCAGGGATTTACTGCGGCTGAAGCTTTTATTGCGAAGAACTTGTACGGGAAGATTGATGCAGTCATCGAGAACCGTTCCTACCAAGACGCTAAGAGCCGCTTTCAAGAAATCGCACAGGAGAAACAGGGGACCACACCGTCCTACGAGACAGTATCAGAAGTCGGTCCCGACCACGATAAGCGCTTTACTGTCGGTGTGTTTATTGGCTCTAGAGAAATAGCTCGCGGAGAAGGGCAGAGCAAACAAGAAGCGGAACAAGCCGCTGCGGTTGCCGGACTTGCTGTAATGCAGTGGTAATTCATTTGGTACAATAAACAGGTAATGTTGAAGCGGCTGGAGATAGTCGGTTTTAAGTCGTTCGCCAAGAAAACGGTCTTGGACTTTTCGAATTCCACCACTGCCATCGTCGGGCCAAACGGCTCGGGAAAGAGCAATGTCGCCGAGGCGTTCCGCTTCGCGCTCGGCGAACAGTCAATGAAGAGTATGCGCGGCAAGCGCGCCGAGGACCTCATCTGGGGCGGCTCGCACACCGTCCCGAGGGTCAATCGTGCCTCGGTGGTTATTGTCTTTGACAACGCGCGTCGCGCTTTCAGCCTAGACTTCGATGAGGTCATCATTGAGCGCGTTGCCTTCCGCGACGGAACGAGCGAATACTCTATCAACGGCTCGCGCGTGCGCCTGCGGGACGTGGTTGAGCTCCTGGCAGGGGCGAATATCGGCGAGACCGGCCACCATATTATTTCCCAAGGCGAGGCGGACAGGATACTGCTCGCGTCCAATCGGGATCGCCGCGCGATGCTTGAGGATGCGCTTGGGCTCAAGATTTATGAATTCAAGAAGCAGGAGGCGGAGCGTAAGCTTCTCAAGACTGAAGAGAATATCGTGCAGGTGAATTCGCTCCGAAGAGAGCTCGCACCGCACCTGCGCTTTCTTGAAAGTCAGGTGAAGAAGCTGGAGCGCGCGGACGCGCTCCGCAACGACCTTGTCGGTCTTGCGCAGACCTACTTCGCAATTGAAGATCTCTATCTTGCACAGGAGAAGACAATGGTTGCAGAAGAGAAGCGGGGTGCCGCGGAGCGGCTCGCGGTGGTGAGCGCGGAGCTTGACCGGATTGCAGACCCGAAACTGGCGGACAAGGAGACGATACAGCGTACGGAAGTACTGCGGAAGGCAGAGAAGGATGTCTCCGCGCTCTCGAGCGAGCGCGCGACGCTCTCGCGCGAGATGGGCCGTATTGAGGGCGCGCTTACAGAGGTGAAGCGCCGCGCGGTGGCGAGTGCGCGCGAGCCCTATGCGAAGGTTCCGCGCGAGGAGCTGGAGGCGCTCCATCTTGAAGTTGAGAAGCAGGCGCAGGGCGCGGGCAATAGTGTTGACGCGATGCAAGCGGCGCTTACCGCAATCCGGAGCGCAATCAAATTCTTCTTCAGTCGCTACGGGTCGCCGAGCGACGAACGGTTGTCAGAAGAAGAGGATGCCGCGCTCAGGCTTGAGCAGGAGCGTTCTGCGCTCTCCGAGAAGTTCAAGACAGTCTCGGAGGCGCTGGAGAAGGCGGAAGCTACCCGCGCACGCGCTCGCGAGGCGATGGTTGCGCTTGAAGAGACCGGACGCGATATCCGGCGCCGCATCCTTGACTCCGCTCAAGAGAAGGCGCACGAGGAAGGACTTGTGGCGAAGGCGACCGCGAGAGAATACGAGCTCACGCTTCTCGCCGAGGCGCTTGAACGCGATAAGGCGGAGGCGCGCGTGCTTGGCGCCGCCGCAACTCTCTCCTACACCCCCCTTACGCATCTTCCGCACGAAGACCGCAAGACTCAAGAAGATCGTAAACGCACCTTAGAGCGCACGAAGATTCGCTTGGAAGAGGAGGGAGGCACCGGTGAAGAGATACGGCAGGAACACAAGGAGGTTGCCGACCGCGAGGCATTCCTCACGTCAGAGCTTGAAGACTTGGCGAAGTCGGCCGCCGGTCTCGGTGCTCTGGTAAACGATCTTGACACCGAACTTGCGAAACACTTCTCCGAAGGGCTCGCGAAAGTGAATGCCTCGTTTGGTGAATACTTCGCGCTCATGTTCGGCGGCGGAGGCGCACGGCTCACCCTTGAAGAGCCGGAGGAGCCGGAAGAAGGAGATGAAGAGACACAAGAAACATTTATTGATGAGCCGGAGAAGCCCGAGCGCCCCGGCATAGAAATCGCGGTCAACCTGCCGAAGAAGAAAGTCCGCTCCCTGATGCAGCTCTCGGGCGGCGAGCGAGCGCTCACCTCTATCGCGCTTATCTTCGCGATGAGTCAGGTGAATCCGCCGCCATTTTTGATACTAGACGAGACAGATGCCGCGCTTGACGAGGCGAACAGCCGCCGCTATGGGGATATGGTTGAAAATCTCGCGAAGAAAGCACAGCTTATTGTCATTACGCACAACCGCGAGACGATGAGCCGCACGAACATCCTCTACGGCGTCACCATGGGCGGCGACGGTGTCAGCAAGCTGTTGTCAGTAAAATTCGAAGAAGCGGTTGCAGTAGCTAAGTAACAGGAACAAAGTCCAACTCTTTTTCGGCAATGCGGGCGGCGGTGAGTTTGACGCGGATGGGGTCGCCGAGGCGATACGCTTTCTTGGTTCGACGGCCGACGAGCCGATATTGCTTCTCCTCGTATTCAAAATAATCATCCCCGACATCTTTGATGCGAATCATTCCGTCGGCGTGAGTCTCATTCAGCTCCACATACAGCCCGCGTTCGGTAACGCCGGAGACTACCGCGTCGAACTCTTCACCGATGCGAGGCGCGAGGAATTCCACCTGCTTCATCTTGATGGAGTCGCGTTCGGCGGTGGCGGCAGAGACTTCGCGTTCAGAGGCGTGGAGGGCAAGCTTAGCGAAGCCGTGCATCTCATCTGCCGTAATCGGGTCGCCGCCAGAGTGTGCCTTTATGAGCCGATGGATGACGAGGTCGGGGTAGCGACGTATCGGCGAAGTGAAATGCGTATAGAACTCAAAGGCGAGACCGAAATGACCAATGTTCTTCGTAGTATAGATGGCCTTACTCATCGAGCGGAGCGTCGCAGTCTTTACCAGATACTCTTCCGGCTTCCCTTTTACCGATTCCAGAAGTTTGTTCAGCTCTGCGCCAGTGACCTGTCCGCTGCCGGTGGTCTTAAGGTGATAGCCCATAACGCGCAGGAGATTCGCGAGATTCTCGATGCGGTCAGTGTCAGGAATATCGTGGACGCGATAGAGTGAGAAGGATTGCGAACCTTCCTTGGCTACGAGTTTTGAAAGATATTTCGCGACCGCTTCGTTCGCGAGGAGCATGAAATCCTCAATAAGGAGGTTCGTCGCCTTACGCTCCTTCAGTTTGATGGCAATCGGTCTGCCTTCATTGTCGAGCTCCACCTTCACCTCCGCAGTATCAAATTCTATTGCACCCTTAGCTTGGCGGCGCGCACGAATCTTCCTAGAGAGCGTATGCAGAAGGGACAGTTCCGCATGCATCGTGCCAGTGCCAGCGTCCAATACCTCTTGGGCGTTTTCATACGTAAAGCGCTTATCAGAGTGGATGACCGTCGCGCCGAACCACTCGTTGATGATGTTCGCATCTGTATCCAGCGTGAAGACTGCGGAGACCGAGAGCCGGTCTTCGTTCGGATTGAGCGAGCAGAGATTGGTAGAGAGAACATGCGGGAGCATCGGGATGGTGCGGTCCACAAGATAGACGCTCGTTGCGCGTACGACTGCCTCCTTATCGAGCTCGGTGCCGGGCTTTACGAAGAACGAGACATCAGCGATGTGCACCCCGACCTCAATATTTCCATCGGGGAGCGTTTGTACCGAGAGTGCGTCGTCAAAGTCCTTTGCATCGTGCGGGTCAATCGTGCAGGTAGGTACGCCCCTGAAGTCGCGGCGCTTCGGGTTCTTGGCTTCTTCGGCGAGTATGGCGCGGCCGTGCTCCTCAAGTCTCTTCGCCTCCGCGACGACGCCGGGAGGGAAGTCGCTTTTGAACCCCTGGCCGAGCGCCAAGGCGCGCATCTCGCTCTCATGCTCGCCCGCCTTGCCGATAACTTCTTCAATCGTGCCCAGCGGGTACTCCTTATCAGCAGCCCATTCGCCGAGGCGAACCAGCACCTTGTAGCCGAGCGGGGCTTCTCCGCGTTCCAGGATCACAACCGGCACATGCATCTTCTTATAGTCCGGCGCGAGAAGGGTTAAGCCGTTCTCCTCAACGAGCGTTCCGACGAAGGTCTCGCGGGCGCGCGAGACAATCTCTATCACCTTGCCGGCCTCTCTCGGCGGCATCGCGCCTCGCGGGTCGCGATACATCCCGGCGGGAGCGACCTTAACAATGTCGCCTGCAAGCGCGTGGCCCGTCCATTCAGCCGGAATGATGAGGTCCTCGTGACCCTCTCTGCTGAAGAAACCGAGACCCTTACGGGTCATCGTTATCGGACCCTCGTATACCTCGCCAGCGGTCATTTGTTCTACTGTAGCAGGATTCTGAAGTCCGTGCTATAGTTTCTGTGTCTCCGCCGTTTCTCCTCCCTATGCGGCGTGGGATCCCCCTGGGGCGGCCGCAGTCTGGCCGCCCCTTTTTCTTTTGTTTTATTTGCGATTTTCTCCATATTCTGGTACTGTTGCCCGACATGTTGATGATTCGATTTCAGCGCATCGGCCGGACCAATGATCCGGCGTTTCGCATTGTCGTCCTTGAGAAGGAACGCGCGGCGAAGGCGGGCAATATCCTAGAACTCCTGGGCACCTACAATCCGCGCTCCAAGGCGCTCACGCTTGATGAGGATGGGGTCAAGGGCTGGATAGCCAAGGGCGCCCAGCCGACCGACTCCATTAGAAATCTCCTTATCACGAAGGGTGTGATTCAAGGCAAGAAGGTCAACGCGCTCCCGAAGCGGACGCCGATTAAGAAGGACGCTCCAGCCGCTGAAGCCGCCCCAGCGCCAACCGAAGCAGAAGTACCTGCACCAAGCGAGGAGGAGGTGGCAGCAGAGGCTGAACCCGCAGTCGCAGAAGTTCCTTCCGAGGAACCAGCCGAGGCAGCCGCAGAAACTCCCGTAACATAACCGCCCGCCTCACGGCGGTGCTACCATATCCCTATATACTTCTATGGAACCAGACCAAGCATTTCTAGACTACGCGGTGAAGACGCTTGTGGACCACCCCGAGGCGGTGGAAACGGCGCGGACCATAGACCAGATGGGCGTTCTCCTCACGCTCACGGTGCACCCCGAGGATATGGGCAAGATAATCGGGAAGAGCGGCAAGACCGCCGAGGCGCTCCGTATCCTCCTGCGCGTTGTCGGGATGAAGGGGAACGCGCGGGTGAACCTCAAGATTAATGAGCCCATTGGCGGGAAGAGGGAACAAGAAAATAAGACCGTTGACCAAGTCGTAGAGGAGCTTTAATTGTGAAGTTTCATTTAATTACACTATTTCCAGAAGCGTGTGATGCCTACCTTTCGGCATCAATTATCGGGCGCGCACGCAAGGAGAAGAAAATCTCGATTAGTTATCAGAACCCTCGTGACTTCGTCGCGGGGCCGAAAGGGAGCTATAAGAAAGTGGACCATAAGCCCTACGGCGGGGGTCCTGGGATGGTGATGATGGCACTGCCAATAATCAAAGCGACCCAGCAGGCACTTGGGAAGGTGACACCTCGCGGGAAGAAAAAGGTGATTGTGTGGTTCAGCCCGAGCGGGAAGCAGTTCACCAATAAAGATGCGGACGCACTCGCGAAGTATACGGATGTCGTGCTCGTCTGTGGCCGTTACGAGGGCATAGACGAGCGCGCGAAGAAGATTCTCAAAACACTCGCTCCTGTAAAAGAATTCGCCGTCGGTGAAGCAGTATATACAGGCGGAGAAGTTCCAGCGCTCGCGATAGTAGACGCCGTCACGCGTCGCATTCCGGGGGTACTTGGGAAAGACGCGTCAGTAGAAGAACGCCGCATCGCCTCAAGCGCCGTCTACACCCGCCCCGAGACCATTTTGTATAAAAAGAAGAAGTATTGTGTCCCCGCCGTCCTCCAAACCGGCCACCACGCCAACATTAATGAGTGGCGAAAGGGACGTTAACCTTATCCCCAGAAGGGGTTGCGCGAATGAAGGTGGAATGATACGGTAGGGGGACAAGATACGAGTGAGTGATGGAGGGCGGGGCGACAGACTCATACGGGAACTAGAGAAAAACGCGTAAGCGCGAGCGGATTTATTTCCGTGCGTTCACATTTATATATGTTCTAGGGCGATACATTATCCACTTCAGCCACCCCCGACATGCTCAAAAACATCGTTCAGAAGACCTTTGGTGCGTACCGAGCTCCCTCCGTCCCGTTTCCGGATCTCGTCGGGCACCAGCGGTCTTCGTTTGACTGGCTTCTGAAAGACGGCCTCGCCGAACTCTTCAAGGAGTTTTCGCCTATCACCGACTACTCGGGGAAGAAGTTCCAGATGGAGTTCCAAGACTTTGAAATCGGTGAGCCCAAGTATGACGAGACATTCGCGCGCGAGAATATGCGCACCTACGAAGCGCCGATTAAGGTCACGGTGAAGCTCGTCAACAAGACCTTCGGCTCGGAGAAGACGCAGGAGATTTTCCTCACCGATATGCCGATGATGACGCCGCACGGCTCATTCATCGTCTCGGGTGTTGAGCGCGCGATTGTCCCGCAGCTCGCCCGCTCATTCGGTGCCTTCTTCGTCTCGGAACTCATCCGCGGCAAGCCGTACTTCGGCGCTAAGATTATCCCGCTTCGCGTGGTCTGGATTGAGATAGATTCAGAGGCAGACGGCGCCATTTTCGTGAAGATAGATAGGAAGCGTAAGTTCCCTATCACCCAGCTTCTAAGCGTGTTCGGCGGGGGACTCGGCGAGGCGCTCACCAAGCACTTCGCTAAGAATCCAGCCGCGCTCGCCGCTATCAAGGCGACTCTTGCTCACGACGAGACCAAGTCTATTGAAGAGGCCTATATTGAGATACACCGCCGCATGCGCGACGGCGACCTCGCGACGCCCGAAAACGCGAAGAACTTCGTCCAGTCGCTCTTCTCGGTGGAGCGCTACGATGTCGGCCGCGTCGGCCGCCATCGCCTTAACGCGCGCTTCGGTCTCCCGACGACCGAGAAGGCGCTTGAGAAGCGCACGCTCGGTCTCAGCGACTTCGTCCGCATCATTGCTGAAATCACGAAGCTGAATGCCGATCCGTCAGCGCGCCCAGACGACATTGACCACCTCGGGTTCCGCCGCGTCCGATTCGTCGGCGAGCTCTTGCAGGCACGCATGCGCGTCGGTATGAGCCGCATGAAGCGCAACATCCAAGACCGGATGAGTACGATTGAGAGCGAGACGACCCTGCCCATGGCGCTCGTGAATCCGCGCCCCTTCCACGCTTCCGTGCATGAGTTCTTCACCGCCAACCAACTCTCGCAATTCATGGACCAGCAGAACATTCTCGCCGAGCTCGAGAATATGCGCACGCTCTCGGCGCTCGGTCCGGGCGGCCTTACCCGCGAGCGCGCGGGCTTCGAGGTGCGCGACGTGCACCCTTCTCACTACGGCCGTCTGTGTCCTATCCACACACCGGAAGGCCAGAACATCGGGCTTATCCTGCGTCTTGCGACTCACGCGCGCACGAACGACTTCGGCGTTATTGAGACGCCCTACTCCCGCGTCAAGAACGGCAAGGTTTCGGAAGAGATTGTGTATTTGAACGCGCTTGATGAAGAGATGGAGATGATTGCGCACGGCGCGACCAAGCTTGATGCCCACAACCGCATCGTTCCCGAGTTCGTTGAAGCGCGCCACAAGGGCGACCCGGCCATCGTTCCGCGCGAGGCGGTTACGCTTATGGACGCGTCAACCTACCAGATGTTCTCTATCGCGACCTGCATGATTCCGTTCGTTGACCACGACGACGCGAACCGCGCGCTGATGGGTTCCAACATGCAGAAGCAGGCGACCCCCGTCCTCATCCCCGAAGCTCCGCTCGTTGCAACCGGCATAGAAACGCACGCGGCGCGCTCCACAGGTCGTCTCGTGCTCGCAGAAGAGGCGGGCGAAGTGACCTATGTAGATGCCCGCCGGATTGTTGTAGAGAACAAGGACGGCAAGAAGAAGGAGTACCGTCTCCAGGGCCTCACCCAGACCAACCAGAACTCTGCCTTTATGCAGCGGCCGTCCGTACTCCTCGGCGATAAGGTGAAGAAGGGCAGTGTACTCGCCGACAACTCGTCTACCGACCAGGGACAGCTCGCGCTCGGCCAGAATGTGCGCGTCGCGTTTATGAGCTGGAACGGCGCGAACTACGAAGACGCCATCATTATTTCAGAACGGCTCGTTGAAGAGGCGAAGTTCACCACGGTCCATATTGAAGACTTTGACTGTGTGGTGCGCGACACGAAGCTCGGTCCTGAAACGACGACGCACGATATTCCGAATGTCGGCGAGATGCGTCTCAAGAATCTTGATGAGGAGGGCGTTATCCGCATCGGCGCAGAAGTGCGCCCAGGCGACATCCTCGTCGGTAAGGTGACTCCGAAGGGCGAGACCCAGCTCACCCCCGAAGAGCGTCTTCTCCGTAGCATCTTCGGCGACAAGGCGAAGGATGTGAAGGACACCTCGCTCCGTATGGAGGGCGGCAAGCGCGGCCGCGTTATCGGTGTCCGCATCTTCTCCCGCGAGAAGGGTGATCAGCTTGAAACGGGCATCATCAAGAAGATTGTCGTGACGGTTGCGCAGGTACGAACTGTCTCGGTGGGCGACAAGCTCGCCGGCCGCCACGGCAACAAGGGCGTTATCAGCCGCGTACTCCCGGTCGCCGATATGCCGTACGACAAGGACGGCAATCCGATTGACCTCATCCTCACTCCGCTTGGCGTGCCGAGCCGTATGAACCTCGGACAGATTCTGGAGATGCACCTCGGGCTCGCCGCGCACACGCTCAAATATCAGGCCGTTGTCCCGCCGTTTGCCGGCGCAACTCCGGACGAGATTCGCGATGAGCTCGCTCTTGCCGGCTTTGACCGCGGCGGCAAGATGCAGCTCTACGACGGCCGTACCGGTACGGCGTTCGCCCAGACGATTGCGGTCGGGTATATGTATATTCTCAAGCTCCATCACATGGTGGAGGACAAGATCCACATGCGCTCCATCGGTCCG
>CAYQJR010000014.1:0-17633 GCA_964418065.1 uncultured Candidatus Saccharibacteria bacterium
TGTGGAGCTCTCAATTCGGGTTCGATTCCCGATAGCCGCCCAAAAGAAACGGCCCGCCAATCGACGGGACCGTTGCAACCTTCTTTCTTTTATTCTCGCACCCTGGAGAGGGAATCAATCTCCCACCCTGCGACAAGCCCGCGCACTTCAGCAGGCAACGAGCTCCGGCGTCCGAGGCAGAAGTTCCAGACGTACGCCTCGGTCATCGGCCATTTCTCGCCGATGCGCACACCCCTGCTGTCCACCTCGTAGTTCACGTTTGAGACGATACGCGCTTTCTTCTTTCCGCTCTCGTTCTCTACCGCGAGGGCAACTTCATTGAAGGCCTTCCTCTTCCCTCTGTACCCAAGCGAGTGGGATGCTACGAGCACAACCTTCCCTTTACTTATGACGGGCGGCAGGCACTCACCTCGAAACGGCGGCGTGAGAACCACTTTTTCCTCTTCCACTTTCTTCTTTTCTGCTCCGAGCGCGACCGAGAGACAGAGTGGGACACTGCATACCAGCACAAGGAACTTCTTCATGTGAGTCCTCCGTAGGTTCTTTACAAACTATACGCTTCTGGCACGGTACCGCAACGGCCTCCTGGATGCGTAATTGTGCTGCGTGGTATTATCTGCAGATGAAAAGTTTGTTTCTTGGCATCGCGTTCATCATCCTTATCGGAGTGGGAGGGCTCATATACCGGAATGCGGTTGAGCACCCGTTCCGGCCGATTACCTGTCCGCTTGACGCTCTTGTATGCCCCGACGGAACTGCGGTTAGCCGGACGGGGAGCGCGTGCACCTTCGCTGCTTGTCCGCCGCCAAACGTGGCGCTCGCCGATATCGGGATTTCTTTCGCCATCCCTGAAGGATTTGTCGCTACCACCACTCCATGGAGTGAACAGAAAATTGCGACATACATACAGCCGACCGATTCCTGGTTGAGTAAGGAGCAAATAGACATTACTCGATACCCTATAACTGCCTCTTCAACCGCCCTGTCGATTATACGTGCTACCGCCATCATGGATGGGTCTGGCTTGCCGGCAAGTCCAACCTCCTTTATCTCCGTTCGAATTGGCAACCACCAATTCACGAAAGTGATGATCGGACGCTTTGAAGGGCAGATACAAATATCGTACTACTTGTCCCGCGGCGCTGATGTGCTCCGCTTTGACGCTATTGATCGGGAGGTTTTCAACTGGACCGACGCGAATCTCGACATCACTACACTGCCTGCACAAGTAGCAATCATCAAGCTCCTTGCCTCCCTTCAGGGCAAGTAGGCAGCGCGCACGGCGATGGTATACTAGGAGAATAACCGCCTTACTAAATAGCTGTCACCATGAACGAAAACCCTTTCTTCAAGATTTCTGGCGATAACGGAGTGCGCATCGCATTTGTCGGCGTTCTTGCTATTCTTGCGCTCTTCTTGCTCGCAGAGACCATAACGACCGCAAAAAACTTCGGCCGCTCCAGCGTGCCGGCAACTGACACGATTACCGTGCAGGGCTCGGGTCAAGCAACGCTTGCGCCGGATGTCGCCCGAATTTCATTTACGGTGCAAAACACAGCGGCAACCGTTGCTGGTGCACAAGCGGCGACTACCGAACAGGCGAACGCCGCACTCGACTATGTGAAAGAACAGGGAGTTGATGAGAAGGATATACGAACAATCTCTTATAATATCTCACCCCAGTATTCGTACCCGAGCCCTTGTTCGCCAGGAGCCATATGTCCGGCATATAGCTCTCCAAGGATAATCGGCTACCAAGTGTCCGAGACAATCCAAGTCACGATGCGCGACCTTGCCGCAGTCGGCACGATGCTCGGCGGACTCGGAAACCTTGAGGTACAAAACGTGAACGGCCCCGACTTCGCGCTTGACGACCCGACCGCCGGTTATGACGCCGCGCGCGCGGACGCAATCAGTAATGCGAGAGCACAAGCAAGACTTCTTGCAAAACAGCTCAATGTTCGCCTCGGGAAAATCGTGAACTTCAGCGAATCTTCTGGAGGGTATCCGTATCCGGTGATGTACGGCATGGGTGGCGACGGTGCCTCACTCTCCAAGGCTGAAACGCCGAATATTCCGGCAGGAGAGAACACCTACAACGCCTCTGTCTCGGTGACCTACGAAATCCGCTAATAAAAAAGCGCCCCGCCAAAAAGCAGGGCGTTGGTACGCGAGAATCACTTGGCGGCGTAGAGCGTGAGGAGGTTCTCCTTGAATTCCTCGATTACCTTCTTAGCGCTGCCGGGTTCACCGGCACCACTGTTGCTCTGGTTCTGGCTGGTGATCCGGATCGTCCGGCCATCCGACTCGAGCTGAAGCGTCACGACGATGTAGGTCATAGCGGCTCCGCCAAAACCCCCGGTGTTCATGGTGTTCTTGGTTGCTACCACGAACCGGGCGGTACCCGAACCGTTCACGGCGGTTATCTGGTACTCCAGCCGCCTGGCTGCTGCCTTTGCGTTCTCCACGAACAGATCGGGAGTTCCCGTTGCCAGCTCGAAGCTGGACATGTCCGCATCGCTGGACATCCTGGTCGTCTTCCCCTGAATTGCGTGGGGCAGGAGTTGCGGTACCAGATACCCCAGCTGCGCTGCGCAGGTGGATGCGCCCGTGCATAGTCCGACGAACAATAACGTACACAGCAGTTTCGTCATGACAATTCTCCTTCGGTTTTCCGTGCGTCTCCAAAATGGATTCGTCACCGTGCTCTCAATGAGCTCCGAGGACAACTATACCGTCAGGAAATGACTTGTCAATGCGCTTGACTTGGATAGCCCCTCGTACTATGCTGGAAATGTTGAAAGCCCGCAGGGCTTTTTTATTTACTAAACCCGCTTCCATGACCTCACCGTTCACCTATCTGAAGCACGTGCGAGAAGAGTTCTCGCATGTTGTGTGGCCGAGCAATCGGAAAGCAGTTGCGCATACGCTGATTGTCATCCTCATCGCAATTATGATTGCGATTCTTGTGAGTCTGCTCGACTACGCATTTGGTCTCGGGGTCACTCAGATTACCGGCGCATAATTTCCTATCTATGGACCACGAACACGCGCAGACAGGTGAGATGGAATACCCTGAAGACGCCGGGATGGCGGATATTGCGCCACAGGTAGCGAAAGAGATTCGCGATGAGACTGCGCCGAAGGAAGAGGACGCGCGCTGGTATACCATCCACACCTACGCCGGCTACGAGAATGCGGTTGAACGCAACTTGAAGCAGCGCATTGAGTCCTTGGGCATGGAAGGGAAGATATTTAAGGTCATTGTGCCGACCGAAAAGAAGATTCGGGTCAAGGGCGGCAAGCGCCTCGTGGAAGAAGAGAAGATTTATCCGGGGTATATCCTTGTGCGCATGATTGTTGATGATGACTCGTGGTTCGTCGTCCGCAACACCCCGAGAGTGACGGGGTTTGTCGGTTCCGGCAACACGCCGGTCCCGATGGAGGAGTCTGAAGTCGCGTCGCTGATGAAGCGTATGACGGCTGAGGCGCCGAAACACCGCATTGACCTCGTGAAGGATGACCCGATTGTCATCGCCGATGGCCCGTTCAAGGATCTTGAGGGCAAGGTGGGCGAGATAGACGAGGATCGCGGGAAGGTCAAGGTCATGGTTTCAATGTTCGGACGCGAGACGCCAGTCGAGCTCGACTTTTTGCAAATTCGCAAGCTCTAGCGTAGAGTCACAGCATTATGGCTACCGTTGTAAAGAAGATTAAGCTCCAGATTCCAGGCGGCAAGGCGACGCCAGCGCCGCCTGTCGGCACGGCGCTCGGTCCTGCCGGCGTGAATATCGGTCAGTTCGTGACCCAGTTCAATGCGGCGACGCAAGACAAACAAGGAACGATTATTCCGGTTGAGCTCTCCGTGTACGACGACCGAACCTTCACCTTTGTTCTGAAGAATCCGCCGGCATCCCGCCTTATTCTAAAGGCGCTCGGGCTCGAGAAGGGTTCGGGTAAGGCGAAAGAGGAGAAGGTCGGCACTATCACCAAGGCGCAAATCGCAGCCATTGTTGAGGAGAAGATGCCGGACTTAAACGCAAACAGTCCCGAAGCCGCCGCGCGCCTCATCGCAGGCACCGCCCGCTCAATGGGCATCGACGTCAAATGAGTATGGGCCGCTATGCAGGTATTTACGTACAAGGTACGGCCACTCCTACCACCTAAGGACGATCTTCGCGCCGCCCTTCGCGCCGCGCATTTAAAACTACGCGAGGGCGACATCATCGCCATTTCTTCTAAGGCCGTGAGTATTGGAGAAGGCCGGACTTTGCTTGCGTCAACAATAAGCAAAGAGAATCTCGTTCTGCGAGAAGCGTCTTGGTACCAACGCACATTTCGTAGCAAATATGGCGGTAAACGCACATTTACTATTGCGGGCGGGGCGATGGTTAGCGCTTCCGGTATAGATGAAAGCAACGGCAATGGACATTATATTTTGTATCCGAAAGATCCAAAGCAGAGCGCGAAGCGTCTCCATGACTGGTTCTGTAAAGAGCATAGAATCAAGACCCTCGGGGTGATTATTACCGACTCAACGAGCATCCCCTTGCGACGCGGTGCAGTCGGATTCGCGCTCGCTTGGCATGGCTTTGCTCCACTTAAAGACTATCGGCAAACACCTGATATATTCGGCCGTTTGTTTCAATTTGAAACAGCCAACATTGCGGACGCGCTTGCGACAACCGCTAATCTGGCGATGGGAGAAGGGAATGAGCAAACCCCCGTGTCCGTCATCCGCGCCGCCCCGCGCATAGTGTTCACCAAGACGAGCAAGGAACCCCTCGGGAAAGAGTTGGCTGTTAAACCCGAGGATGATTTGTTTGCACCACTCTTTTTCGGAAAGAAATGGAAATCGGGCAAAAAGAAAGGATGAGTTATCGCTCAAGC
This sequence comes from uncultured Candidatus Saccharibacteria bacterium, assembly GCA_964418065.1. Classification (GTDB taxonomy): domain Bacteria; phylum Patescibacteriota; class Minisyncoccia; order Phycocordibacterales; family Phycocordibacteraceae; genus C7867-001. The sequence goes on from CAYQJR010000014.1 coordinate 4,891, forward strand.
GTCACCCACCGATACTTCAGGCCGCCCCATTCGCGGGATTCTTCTGACACGATTTTCGTAAATTCTGTTTCGTAGGGAGGGAAGAAAACATCTCCGTCCTTGTTGTCTTCTACGAGCGTGAGATAGAGACGCTTTGCGAAAGGGAGTGCTTCCTTGTAGAGCTCGCCCCCGCCAATGACGAAAATCTCGTCAGCTCCGGTCGCGCGCGCAGAAGCTGTGCGCGCTCTCTCAAGCGAGTCAGCAACCACCGCCCCGTCTGCCGCGTACCCCGCCTGTCGTGTCACCACGATATTTGTTCTTTCAGGAAGCGGGCGGAACTTTGGGGGGAGCGATTCCCACGTTTTGCGGCCCATAATGACCGGATGCCCGAGCGTGAGAGCCTTGAAGCGCTTTAGGTCGTCAGGGATGTGCCACAAGAGCCCATTGTTCTTCCCGATAGCGTGTGTTGTAGTCCCGAGAGCCACTATAATTGCGATACTTACCATCTGGCTTATACTAGCAGGATGTCAGTTATCGGCATCAAGGAAGTTGTCCGGAGAATCAAGGAAGAAAATTTGATTACAGGCCTTGGCGGCCGCGATCTCTCCAATCCGGAAGGGACGGGCATCGACCTGCGTCTTGGTGCGGTGCACGCGATTGTTGAAGGCGGAGCGTATATAGAGGCTGACGGCGCTGCGGGTCTTGGCAGGCGCCACGGAGTGAAGACCAAGGAACTCTACGCGCTTAAAGAAGGCGATGTTCAGGACGAGGTGGTGATAAAGCCCGGCGAGTACTATCTCGTGCAAACAGCAGAAACTATTTCAACCCCGCTTGACCTGATGCCCATGGTCTACCCTCGGAGCTCCATCTTCCGCGCCGGCCTCCTTCTCCTTGCGACCAAGACGGACCCCGGGTATACCGGACCGCTTACTTTCGGCCTCACGAACCTAAGCCCTTTTGAGGTCAAACTCCAGCTTGGAGCGCGTATCTGCAACATCGTGTTCTACACGATTGAGGGGGAGGTGATTGGGTACCGTGGACAGCATCAAGGGGGTCGTATTTCCCACGGCGAGGAACGGCAGGTATAATACGCACCTATGTTTCTCTCCGACATTGACATCAAGAAAGAAATCAGAAATGGTCGTATTACGCTCCGTCCTTTCAGCGAAGAACAGCTCCAACCGGTTTCATACGACATCCGCCTCGGCAATAAGTTTATTGTGAACGAAGAGAGCCAAACTCACTCCATTGATCCGATGAAGAAGATGTTTGCAAAAACTCGGGAACTCACCGTAAAGGATGGTGACGAGTTCGTACTCCACCCCAGAATATCGGTCCTCGCTATTTCAAAGGAATATTTCGGTTCAGACCATTTTCTCATCCAAATCGGGGGCAAGTCGTCGCTCGCGCGCATCGGCCTCATGATTCACAACACCGCCGGTATTATCAACCCCGGCCACTTTCTTAATGTCACCCTTGAACTCTCAAATCAGAACAATGTGCCTATCATCATTCGGCCGGGGATGTCCATAGCGCAGATTATGTTCTCCATGCTCTCCTCGCCGCCTTCCCAGTCCTATGGCGAGGTGGGACGCTTCGCGAAGGATAACTGGAATCATTTTACGAAAGAGAAGAAGAACAGTGCCGCGAAAAAGAGACTCGCGCGTTCCTAACGCACTCCCTATGAAGAAACACCCCGAATACCAATACCTAGAGCTCCTGCAGGATATCTTGAAAAACGGGGTGGAGAAGAAAGAGTTTAATACTGGCATAGCTATCAAGAGTGTTTTCGGACGGTCAATGCGTTACGACTTGTCAAAAGGATTCCCGCTCCTCACGACCAAGAAAGTGTTTCTTAAGGGTATCATCCACGAGCTGTTGTGGTTCTTGCGCGGCGAAACGAACATCCGGTCTCTGGTGCAGCAAGGGGTGCATATTTGGGATGATTGGCCGTACAAAGAGTACAAAAAGAAGATGGCCGCAGGCAAAGTTCCGGCGATGACACAGGATGAGTTCATCGCGAAGATTGTCGCAAGCCCGAAGTTCGCAAAGGAGTGGGGTGAGCTCGGTCCGGTCTATGGCCGCCAGTGGCGCAAATGGCCGGCCGACGGACGGACGATTGACCAGCTCGCGTGGGCCGTATGGAAGACGAAGAATTACCCGGACCGCAAGCATGTTGTCGTCTCTGCATGGAACCCTGAATACGTGTACGAGATGTCAAAACCAGGCACCTCGATGGCGATACCGCCGTGCCACACAATGTTCAATATTAATGTTTCTGATGGTAAGCTCTCGCTCGCGCTCTACCAGCGCTCGGCCGACACTTTTCTCGGGGTTCCGTTTAACATTGCTTCGTACGCGCTCCTCACTATGATTCTTGCGCAAGTGACAGGATATAAGCCCGGAGAATTCGTACACTTCCTCGGCGATACGCACCTCTACGGTAATCACTATAAGCAGGCAAGGGAACAGATTAAGCGGAAGCCGCGACCGTTCCCGCGCATGAAACTCAATCCAAAGAAAAAGGAAATAGACAGTTTCGTCTACGAGGACTTCGTTGTTGAGGGATACAATCCGCACCCGCCGATTAAAGGCGATATTACGGTTGTGGGCGGCTTCAACGAGAAGGATCGTGGCGCGGTCAAGAAAAAGAAGAAATAATATGTACAACAAAATTAGAAAAGAAGACAAGGAAATTTATGCGGCGCTTATGGGCGAAGAGAAGCGCGAAGCGGAAGGACTGGAACTCATCCCCTCGGAGAATTACGTGTCGCGCGCCGTGAAGGAGGCGATGTCCTCATCGCTCACAAACAAATATTCAGAAGGGTATCCGGGGAAGCGCTACTACGGCGGACAGGAGTTTACCGACAAAGTAGAGACGCTCGCCATCAACCGCGCGAAGAATCTCTTCGGCGCTAAATATGCGAATGTACAGCCCCTGGGCGGGGCGAATGCGAACGTTGCGATGTACTTCGCCCTCCTTCAGCCTGGCGATACGGTACTCGGTATGGACCTCTCGCACGGCGGCCACCTGACCCACGGCCACCCCGTGACCTATCTCACCAAGATTTTCAACTTCCAGCGCTACAAGATGAAGAATATTGAGACCGGCGAGATTGACTACGAGGATATGCGTCGTGTCGCGAAGAAAATAAAGCCGAAGATTGTGCTCGCAGGATTCTCGGCGTATCCGCGCGAGCTGGATTATAAGAAGTTTGTCAGTATTGCGAAGGAAGTGGGGGCGATATCAGTAATGGATATCGCGCACATCGCCGGACTCATCGCGGGGAGAGCGGCGAAGAACCCCTTTGACTATGGATTTGATGTGATGACGACCACGACCCATAAGACCCTTAGAGGTCCGCGCGGCGGCATGATTCTCGTGCGCGAGAGCGAGGAAATCGCCAAAAAAATAGATAAGGCGGTATTTCCCGGCTTCCAAGGCGGACCGCACATGCACCAAATCGCGGCAAAGGCGATTGCCTTTGGTGAAGCGCTCCATCCGGCGTTTAAGAAATATGCGAAGCAGATTATTGCGAATACTCACGCGATGGAGAAAGTGTTTAAGAAACACAAAGCACGGATGATTACAGGAGGCTCCGACAATCACCTCATTTTGCTTGATGTCTGGAAATCTTTTGGTATTTCAGGCGGGGAAGCCGAGACGCTTCTTGATCGAGCGGGCATCACTCTTAATAAGAACGCGATTGCCGACGACACCAGAAAGCCGATGGATCCATCCGGCATTCGTTTCGGCACACCTGCGATGACGACGCGAGGATTCGGCACCAATGAGTCCGCGCGCGTCGCGGAAATAATGATTGAGGTGCTCACGAAGAGAAGTGATGCGGCAGTGCAGAAAGCGAAGCGGGAAATAAAGAAACTCGCGCTTGCGCACCCTATCCCCGAGTCATTTGCACGCTGAAGAGATAGAGTGTTATATACTTTTTAGAAGCGGAGGGGTGCGCGTCTCGGGCGAGACTTGTAACCGCGGCCCAAGGATCGACGACAACAAAACTCCTCACCCACTCCCTCCGCGACATCCTGATTTTGTACATTTGTCCTAACCAGCTCTTCAACGAAGATCTTTTCTCAAAGGAGACGTGTCGATAACCAAGAACGTTCAAAGGTAGAACCATGCGCATGCGGATGCTCGCAGCCAGCGAGGACTCCGTACGGGAAGACCCCTGACGGCCGCCCTCTCGCGCGGCGCAGCTCCTCCGAGAAATACGAGGAAGCGAACAAATTCCTCGATTCCTCAACTTCTACTGACCGGCTGCCATAAGGGGATGGCACCAAGAAACCCCGCGATGCTGTCGCGGGGGTTTCATTTCCTCGCTATACTGCGGGTATGGAAGAGCGGATACAGAAAGCGATTGGACGGGAAGCAGTTATTCGGCGACCGCCCAATCCGGATTTTGGCGACTACTCCGTCTTTATTGGACCCGAGGAGGCGGAATTAGCCGCACAAGCCATCCGCGACACTCTTGGTGAGTCTGCAGCAAAAGTTGAAGTCGCGGGAAAAGGGTTCGTGAATATTACGCTTGCGCGTGAAGCGGTTGCCCTCTCCATCGCCGAGGCAGGCGCGCAAGGCACTGGGTGGGGGAAGGGAACCGCGGAACAAGGGAAACGCGTCATCGTTGAATACTCAAACCCCAATGCGTTTAAAGAAATGCATATCGGGCACCTTGTCGGTACGATTGTTGGCGAAGCCGTGTCGCGCCTCACAGGGAATGCCGGTGCGGTGCTCGCGCGAGACACCTTCGGCGGCGATATCGGCCCTAATGTCGCGAAGGCGCTCTGGGGACTCCGCAAACAGGGGAATACCGAGCCGACAACGGCCCAAGAAGTAGGAAAGGCGTACGCCGACGGAGCGGCTGCGTACGAGAACAATCAACAGGCCAAAGAAGAAATAGACGCCCTCAATCAGGCGATATACGCGGGTCACGATCGCGAGCTGATGGCGCTCTGGCGCAGAGGGCGCGATCTCTCAATGGAGGAATTCAGGCGCACCTGGAAGCTTCTTGGAACCTCTTTTGATTTTGAATTTTTTGATAGTGATACGACAGAGACGGCTATGCGCGTGGTGCAGGATGGTCTCGCGAAAGGAATATTCCAAAGGAGCGATGGTGCGATTATTTATAACGGAGAAGAAAAGGGGGTGCACACGATGGTCTTTATCACCTCCCACAATACGCCTACCTATGAAGCGAAGGACATTGGTCTTGCGTTCCTGAAAGAAGAGCGGTGGCCGTCGGATAGGTCACTTGTCATCACCGGTAACGAGCAGACAGGGCGTTTCAAGACCGTGCTTCGTGCGCTCGCTGATATAGCGCCGCTCCTCTCTGCGAAAACAACACACCTCGCCACAGGTTTCTTGAAGCTCGCCTCGGGCAAGATGTCCTCGCGCGAAGGGAACATGGTAACCGCGGCAGAATTTATCCGTAGCGTGGCCGCGCAGGCAAGCGAGAAGAATAGCGACCCGCTCGTTGCAGAGCAGGTCGCCATTGGCGCCATTAAATATATGATTCTGCGGCAAGCACCCGGCTCGGATATTGCCTTTGACGCAGAGAAGTCGCTGTCGCTTGAGGGCGACTCGGGGCCCTATCTCCAATATGCGCTCGTGCGGGCGAAGTCGGTGTTGGCACAGGCGGGCAGTGCGTCCGCTACGGACGCGCCGCAGGAAGCGTATCGTGTTGAACGCATCATCCTGCATTTCCCCGGAGTTGCCGCGCGCGCAGCGCGCGAGCTCGCGCCGAATCTCCTCGTCAACTATCTCACCGAACTTTCGGGCGAGTGGAACTCTTTTTATGCGCAGGAACGCATTATCGGGGGCGATTACGAGGCATATAAACTCCGGCTCGCACGCGCTTTTGTACAGACGATGACGAACGGCCTTACTCTTCTCGGTATCCCTGCGCCAGAAAAGATGTAGTGCTAGGATAAGCGGATATGGCTGAACTGCCGGAGAAATCGGATGTTGCGAAGCGCGAGGAAGCGATACTCGCATTCTGGGAGCGCGAGAAGATATTTCAGAAGTCGCTCGCGAAGAAGTCTCCCAAGGGCGAATTCGTCTTCTACGACGGACCGCCATTTGCGACCGGGCTTCCGCACTACGGCCACATCGTCGCGAGCGTCATCAAGGATGTCGTGCCGCGCTATTTCACGATGCGCGGCTACCATGTACCGCGCGTCTGGGGCTGGGACTGCCACGGCTTGCCGATAGAGAACATCGTCGAGAAAGAGCTCGGCTTCAAGCATAAGAAGGAGATTAAGGCATACGGCGTTGCCAAGTTTAATGAACGCTGCCGCGAGCAAGTACTGACCTATGTGCACGAGTGGAAGAAGATAATCCCGCGAATCGGTCGTTGGGCGGACATGGAGAATGCGTATCTCACGATGGATAAGCCGTTTATGGAGAGCGTGTGGTGGGTCTTCAAGGAGATTTACGATAAGGGTCTCGTCTACGAGGACTATCGCTCTATGCATATCTGCCCGCGCTGTGAGACAACCCTCTCGCAGCAGGAAGTCGCGGAAGGGTATAAAGAGGTGAAGGACATCGCAGTAACGGTGAAGTTTAAAGTAAAGAATCCAGAGAAAATCGGACTTTCGGGAGATGTGTACCTACTTGCGTGGACTACCACCCCGTGGACACTCCCCGGCAATGTAGCCCTGGCGGTCGGAGAGGAAATTCGTTATGGAGTTACTGAAGACAGTGGAGCTGCTTACATCTCGGCGAAAGAAGACGGAACTCTGTTGGGCAAGGCTCTGGTCGGTCTTGAATACGACCCGCCGTTTGATTATTACAAGAATGACGCGACGCTCAAGAATCGTGAGAATGGATGGAAGGTGTATGCGGCAGATTTTGTCACCACCGACACGGGTACGGGTATTGCGCATGAGGCGCCGGCCTTCGGTGCGGACGACTGGGAACTCCTGAAGAAAGAGAACTTGCCGTTCGTGCAGCATGTGAATTATGACGGCACGATGAAAAGCGAAGTGAGAGATTTTGCAGGATTTGAAGTGAAACCGAATTCAGGCGACGACAGTGTACGGCTCAGTACTGATATCGCCGTACTCAAATATCTCCAGGAACACCAGCTGCTCTTCGCCAAAGAGAACATTACTCACAGTTACCCGCATTGTTGGCGCTGCGATACTCCACTCCTCAATTATGCGACCTCATCGTGGTTCGTTTCCGTCACGAAAGTAAAGGACAATCTCTTGAGGAACGCGAAGAATATTATCTGGTCGCCGGCGCATGTGAAAGAAGGGCGTTTCGGAAAGTGGTTAGCGGGCGCGCGCGACTGGTCCGTCTCGCGCCAGCGCTTCTGGGCGAGCGTTATCCCGCTCTGGCGTTGCGACACGTGCAAGAAGATACGCGTCTTCGGCAGTGTCGCGGAACTGGAGACCGCGAGCGGACAGAAGATTAATGATTTGCATAAGCACATCGTGGACGAGATACACGTTCCGTGCGTCTGCGGCGGCGTGATGCGCCGCATCCCGGATGTACTTGATACTTGGTTTGATTCCGGCTCAATGCCGTACGCAGGGAAGCACTACGCCTTTGAACACAAGGAGCAGTTTGAGGCCGCGTTTCCCGCACAATTTATTGCCGAAGGCATTGACCAGACGCGCGCATGGTTCTATTACCTCCACGTGCTTGCAGGGGCGCTTTTTCGCAAAAATGCGTTTCAAAATGTCATCGTGAACGGCACGGTGCTCGCCGAAGACGGCAGAAAAATGTCTAAGCGGCTGCAGAATTATCCTGATCCGATGGAAATCGTAGAGAAGTATGGCGCCGACGCGCTTCGTCTCTACTTGCTCTCATCGCCCGTGATGCAGGCCGAGAACCTCGCGTTTTCAGAGGGCGGCGTGGACGAGGTCAATAAGAAGAATATCGGTCGCCTCACCAATGTGCTTGCTTTCTACAAGCTGTATGAGGACGACACAATTCGTGGAAATAGAAGCATCAACGTGCTCGATCGTTGGATGCTCGCGCGCCTTGAAGAGCTTGTGAACGAAACAACCAAGGGGTACGAACAGTACAAACTCGACAGCGCTGTCCGACCGCTCCCATTATTTATTGATGACCTCTCGGCATGGTATGTGCGCCGCTCGCGCGACCGATTTAAAGAAAACGGCGCGGATAAAAAAGATGCACTTCGGACACTCCGATATGTGCTTTATACACTCTCAACTGTTATTGCCCCTGGTATGCCTTTTATCGCCGAAGCGCTCTTCCAGGGCGTACGCGAAACAGCTGACCCGGAGAGCGTTCACCTCGCCGAGTGGCCTGAGGTAAAGAAGAAATGGAATCTGTTCGGAGATTCTGACAAGAAGTTAATTAGAGATATGCAGAATGTCCGCGCACTCGCATCGGAGGCGCTCCAACTGCGGCAAAAGGCGGGGGTGAAAGTCCGTCAGCCCCTTGTAAGTCTCACGGTCCCTCAGAAACTTCCGCCGGAGTTCGCCGCTATCCTCGCCGAAGAGGTGAATGTGAAAAATATTGTGGCAGGGAAGGAACTCGCACTTGATACTGCACTCACGCCAGAACTCGTCAAAGAGGGCGATGAGCGCGAGATGGCACGCGCGGTCGCCGAGGCGCGCAAGATAGAAGCACTTACGCCGAAAGACATAGTGCGCGCTGTTATTCACCCGGAAGGGAAGCATTCGGCACAGCTCTCAACGGGACTTGTGCGCTTTAATCTCGTACGCGATGCGGCATAAGTACGAAACCCGAGGCATTATCCTCGCTCGCTCGCCGGTAGGAGAAGCAAGCACGTTTGTCACAGTACTCACCCCTGAGCTCGGGCTGGTGCGCGCGCTCGCACAGAGCATACGCAAGCCGAGCGCTAAACTCGCTCCGGCGCTCGCTACCTTCGCCGAGAGCTCGCTTGTGCTTGTGAGAGGGAGAGACGGATGGCGCCTTTCCGGTGCCGTGCTTGAAGAAAGCTGGTTTGCAAGGTTGCAGAGCACAGGCGAGGTGTCCCGCGCGGCACGCGTCTCCGCGCTTCTTCTCCGTCTGGTTGCGGGGGAGGCACATGACGCTGCCCTGTTTCCCGTTATGCAGAGCTTCTTCAGGGCGCTCTCAGAGACTCCGAGAGATTTATGCGAGGCCGTTGAGGTGCTCGCCGGTTTGCGCTTGCTCGCGGCGCTCGGGCTTGATTCCGGAGAAATACCGGGAGATATGGCAACCTTCACCCCAACGCTTCTTACAAAAGTTGCGGAGGATCGCGGGCAGTACATAACCCGCATCAACCGCGGTATCACCGCTTCGGGTCTCTAAATTCTTGTATACTGGTAGTAATGTCACCGCGTCCTGTCCCCGAAGACGATACAAGCTCGCTTGAGTACGCGCGCGAGCACCTCTACAAGCCGGATGCGGCGGATGCTCCTCACGGACACCCGCTTCTTAGCGGCTCCGACACGAAAGAGCTTCCTCATGTGTGGAAAGAAGAAGCGTCCCCAGACATCGCGCATCCGGGCGAACGGCATGTCAAACTCGCAACCCTTCTCCTCATCACAGCCTCTATATTCTTTCTCATTGCGGCGAGTATCGCCGGCTACCTGTTTTATTCCGGGAGCAACGCCGTCTCTGTGGACAAGATTTCTCTGGACATCCAAGGGCCGACAACTATTGCCGGCGGCGATGTAGTATCGCTCTCGCTCACCATTACGAATAACAATGCTGTCGCGATACAAAACGCGACCATCGCTATTGATTTCCCAAACGGCACCCGCGATGCAGAGGACGTGCTTAAGGAATACCCGAACTATATTGAAAATGTCGGGACTCTCGAGCGGGGCGCTTCCATAACGCGTTCGGTAAAGGCGGTTGTATTCGGCGGCGCCGGACAGAAGCTCACCCTCCCCATTGCGTTCTCCTATGGCACTGGCGGCTCCAATGCTCGGTTCCTGAAGACTTTCTCGTATGACCTCCTCGTCTCCACAACACCACTCTCGGTCGCCGTAGAGGGTCTCACCGAGACGGTCTCGGGACAACCGCTCACGCTCACGCTCACGGTAAGCTCAAACGCGACTGTACCGCTCGACAATATTGTCCTCGCGAACATCTTACCCTTCGGTTTTACGGTTACCTCGTCTTCACGTCCGTTGAATAACTCCAGTTTCCTTATCGGGACGCTGACGCCCGGCGCGCGCACAACTGTCAAACTCACCGGCACGCTCATAGGGCAGGATAATGAAGAGAGAGTCTTCCATTTCACCGTTGGGACCGCAAAGGCCCCGCAGGATCAAACGCTCGCGGTCACTTATATGACCCAAGCTATGTCTGTCAGGATTACCGCTCCTTTCATCAGCACAATACTGGCGCTGAACGGAGACACTTCGCCCAATGTGGTGGTCGCCCCCGGTGCAACACAGAATGTATCTCTCTCTTATACCAACACCCTCCCCACAAGCGTGACCGACGCGACGATTGTTGTCGGGGTTTCAGGGACGGGAGTTAATTACAACAGCATCCAAAGCGTTAATGGTTTCTACAATTCGGCGAATCACTCCATTATCTTCAGCAAGGATACGGACCCCTCGCTCGCGGTTCTTGCGCCGGGCGCTTCCGGCATCGGAACCTTCACCTTCTCCACGCTCCCCGCCAATTCTGCGAATCCCGCACCGACGATTACTTTCACCACTTCGGTGTCAGGCACGCGGGTCGGGCAGGCAAATGTTCCCGGACAAATAAGCTCCTCTGCGACGAAGAGCGCGAAGGTTGCAACCGCAGTCGTCCTCTCTGCATCTTCGCTCCACAGCTCGGGTCCCCTGACGAACAGCGGACCCATCCCGCCTAAAGTTGATCAGACGACAACCTATACCGTGGTCTGGAGTGCGCAGAATCAGGGGAGCGCGGTTGCGGGCGGGACAGTCACGACAGTCCTTCCCATTTACGTTTCCTACACTGGACTCACAGCGGGCAAGGGCGCCTTCTCCTATAATGAGGCGTCTCGCATGGTTTCATGGAATGTCGGCGATCTCGCGCAAGGTGCGAGCGCCCAAGGATACTTCCAGGTCTCTGTCACCCCCTCGCTCTCACAGAGAGGGAATGCGGTTGTGCTGACCAAGACAACCGCATTCTCCGGGTACGACCGCTTCGCGGGCGTACAGATATCCGCATCCGCAGACCAAGTCACGACCGAAACGAAAGCAGACCCCGGCTATAGCCCCACAAACGCCTCCGTGCAATAATCCACTCTTATGGCTGACGCAAACTTGATGGAGAAGATTGTCTCGCTTGCGAAGCGTCGGGGGTTCGTCTTCCCGGGCTCGGAGCTCTACGGAGGATTATCCGGCACCTTTGACTACGGTCCGCTCGGCGTGGTTCTGAAAGAAAATATTGAACGTCTCTGGCTCCAGATGTTTCGGGACGACCGTGATGATATGTACGGCGTTGATGCGGCAATCCTGATGAATCCGAAGGTGTGGGAAGCGAGCGGGCATGTTTCCGGATTCTCCGACCCGCTTGTTGAGTGTGAAGAATGTCACTCGAAACAACGTGTAGATCAATTACCAAATTTTTCGGCAGCAGACTATTCTGTTGTGAAAAAGGAATTCGATTTAAAACTTCGCAAGATAGTAAATAATATTTTGGACAGAGTCTCGGACATTCATCGTGATGTAGAAGAAAAGTTAAAGAAGATTTCTGACCTCCAGGAACTAGAAACCTTTGATGTGTCTGATGAACAGAAAGCAGTTTTGCGGGAAATTATTGACAAGTTGAAATCTGATGCAGAGAAATTAATTGAGAAAAGCACATCTCGGCTCGCTATAGTCGATGCACTTCTTGAGTCCCTAGAGGAGTCTAAGAAATACTCTGGAGTAATTACAAATGAATATCTGAATCGTTTTATTGAGTGTCCAAACTGTCATGTTGTTGGGAAATGGAGTACACCGCAGCAGTTCAATATGATGTTTGCGACAAAAGCTGGTGCAGCCGAAGATGCTTCGGCGACGGTGTACCTACGCCCTGAGACGGCGGGAGGGATTTTCACCAACTTCAAAAATGTAGTGGACGCGCTTCACCCGAAATTGCCGTTCGGCATCGCGCAAATAGGGAAGGCATTCCGGAATGAAATTGCTCCTCGGGATTTTATATTTCGCCTGCGTGAACTCTCTCAAATGGAAGTGGAATATTTTGTACCACCCGCACAGTGGGAGCAGGCGTTTGAAGAGTGGCGCAAGATGATGCATCTCTTTGCGGAGGCAGTCGGGATACCGCAGAGCGCTATACATGAACTAGAAGTCCCCGACGGAGACCGCGCGCACTACTCCAAGCGCACGATTGACTTTGAATTTGATTATCCGTTCGGGAGGAAAGAACTCTGGGGTCTCGCATACCGCACTGATTTTGACCTCTCAGCGCACGCAAAAGCGTCTGGCACGGAGCTTTCATATCTGGATGAAGAAACGAAAGAGAAATTCACCCCGCATGTTATAGAGCCGTCGCTCGGGGTTGACCGCACGATTCTCGCGATTCTTACGAGCGCCTACCGCGAGGATGATATGGGCGGAGTTGCTTCCGATGAGGCAGGAAGCAAACGCACCTACCTTGCGCTCGTACCCAAGATTGCGCCCGTGAAGGCGATGGTCTCGCCGCTCCTTAAGAATAAACCCGAACTCGTTGCGGCTGCGCGGGAGGTGCGCACAGAACTCAAGAAGGTCCATCCTGCAATCGCGTGGGACGACAACGGCAACATCGGCAAGCGCTACCGCCGACAGGACGAAATCGGCACGCCGTTCTGCGTCAC
>CAYQJR010000015.1:0-16617 GCA_964418065.1 uncultured Candidatus Saccharibacteria bacterium
AACCGGCGTCTGGAGGTTATGAGCCTCCCGAGGTACCTCTCCTCTACCCCGCTATGATTACTATACTCTCCTACAAACAGCTTCGCACCCGCCCTCCCGCTTGGATTACCAACTCCCCTCTACCCCGCTATACGCGGCATAGGCCCGCTGTGTCTCTACTATATACCTACTTTAACAGACGTTGCAACCTAGATTACCTTGAGTGCCTGGAATACCGCTTCATAGTTCGCGATGGTGCGGCGCGCAAGCGTGTCGGAGAGCGCGAATGCGGAGCCTTCATGCGCGATTTGGTTGCGTACCTTATGCGCCTCCCATGCCTGCTGGAGCGCCGGGAAGCGCCGTGAATTAACGGTCTTCAGCTTCTCTCCGACGCCGTCACCCACATACCCTCGTTCTTTCAGCACATCATCAAGCATAATATCGGCTTCAATAATTGCCTCCTTCCATTCGCTCTGGCTCGTTCCCTCAATAAGCCTCTGGATATGCTCCCAGCGCGGGCGAGAACCTCCTTCTGTCCCTGGGGGGATAATGAGCGTGTTGTAGTATTCCTCCTCCCGTTTGCGCAGTTCAAAGAGGCGCACGGTGCAATACACAATAATGAGAAGTCCTATGACGGAGAGAGTGTACCCGACAGCGACAATCCAGAGCCAGAGGTGCGAGAGAAACGCGGCAACCCCGGCCATCGAGCCGTAGCACGCACCGTGAATACAGTCGTAGATAAGACGGAACCAGTATTCAACGTTCGTCTGATTGCCTGCCATAAGCCCCAGTATACGCTCCCCGGCTCACCTCTAACGGACTTTCTCCACTGATGCGCCGATAGCGAAGAGCACCTCCTCTGCTTGGTGCGGTGCGGTGAAATGAACGCCGACCGGAAGTTGTTTCCCTTCTATCTCCACCGTACCCATGGGGATTGAGATTGCGGGCATGCCGGTGAGGTTCGCAGTGATGGTAAAGATGTCTTCAAGATACATAGCGAGCGGGTCGCTCTTTTCGCCGAATTTGAAAGCTGCTGAAAATGCAGTGGGGGTCATAATGACATCCACTTTCTCAAATGCCTTGTCATACTCGGCGCGCAGCACCGCACGCGCCGCATCTGCCTTCTTATAATATGCGTCAATGTAGCCGGATGAGAGTACGAAGGTGCCAAGCAAGATGCGGCGACGCGTCTCTTCGCCGAAGCCCTCGGTGCGCGAGTCAATATAATCATCAAGCAGCGTGGCGCCGCGGGCGGCGTGTCCGTACCGCATGCCGTCAAGACGCGCGAGGTTAGTAGACACTTCGGCGGGCATAATAACGTAGTACGCCGGAAGCGCGTATTGATTTATCGGAAGTGATATCTCCACTAGGGTATGTCCGGCTTCTTCCAGTTTCTTAGCCAGTGCGCCGAATTGCTGATCCGGATTGAGGAGGGCCTTATTGAGAAAGTCCGGTATTCCGATACGGAATTTCTTTGGTATCGGCTTGTGCGGATACAGATTCTCGGGAATCGTCGTTGAGTCAAGAGGGTCGGTACCGCGGATTACTTCGTGGAGAATGCGCGCGTCGGCAACCGACTTCGCTAAGGGACCGATTTGGTCAAGCGAAGAGCCGAGTGCGATGAGTCCCGAGCGCGAGACTGCACCGTAGGTCGGCTTCAGCCCCACAAGACCCGTGAGGGCGGCTGGCTGGCGGATAGAGCCTCCCGTGTCAGAGCCGAGTGCGGCGATACACATATGAGCCGCGACAGCGGCGGCGGAACCGCCCGAGGAGCCGCCCGGCACGCGAGAAGTATCGTGGGGATTTCTCGTCGGGCCAAACGCCGAATGCTCGGTTGATGAACCCATCGCGAATTCGTCCATATTGGTGCGCCCGAGGAAGAGTGCTCCCGCGTCTTTCAGCTTAGAAATCACCGTTGCGTCATAGGTCGCAGTGTAGTTCTCGAGCATTTTGCTCGCGGCGCTTGCGACCTTCCCTTCTATCAGAATATTGTCCTTTATCGCGAGCGGGATACCACAGAGGAGCGGCGCAGAATCCTTCTCGGTGTCGATGCGATTCTGCGCCGATTCTATCGCGCGCTCATCGGCTTCGAAAATCTCGAGGAACGCATTCAATTCAGGATTTTTCGCCTGCGCTGCGCCATAACACGAGTCCCAGAGCTCGCGTACGGTGCATTCCCGCGCACGGAGCGCTCGCGCGACCTCCTCTATCGTCAGTTCGTTCAGCTTACTCATGCGAGATGATTTGCTTCACCGACAGGGCGTCGCCCTCGCGCGCGCGGAATTGCGCTACGAGTTTCTCCGTGTGCGCGCCTTTCGCGTGCGATTCATCGTCCTCGCGCAGTACATTGTGCAACGGCGGCTTCTCTTCGGCGCCCTTCGGGAGTTCCAACTTCTCAAGTTGGCCGATATACGCAAGAATTGCATCAAACTCGCTCGTAAATGTATCCAGTTCCACATCCAATACGCGAATCCGCGCGAGTGCCGCGAGCTTTATAACCTCCTCTTTAGTCGCCATACTGCGCACTCTATCACGCCTCAAGCTTCTTGAGGAACGCCGCTTCGCCTAGTATCGGGATACGCAGCCGTGTCGCTGTTTCAAACTTGCTCCCCGCGTTCTTCCCCGCAACAACAAAGGATGTTTTAGCGGAAACAGAGCCGCTTGCTTTCCCGCCTGCTCTTCGCACAAGCGCCTCGGCCTCCTCGCGCGAGAGCGTGGGGAGCGTGCCGGTAATCACAACCGTTTGACCCGTGAGCGGGCCTTTTGCAGGCGCAGCGACCTTCTCTACCGTGAGATGCTTCAGGAGCCGCGCGATGAGTGCGCGGTTATCCGCGTCCTTAAACCATACCGCAACCGCCTTCCCGATGATGGGGCCGATGCCATCAACACGCGCGAGAGTATCTTCATTTGCCGCGCGCAGCGCGGCAAGCGTGGCGAAGTGCGTTGCAAGAAGAAACGCCGTTTCCTCGCCCACATGCGGGATACCAAGTCCGATGAGAAGACGGTCCAGCGGAACTCTTGTGGCCTTCTTAATACCGCTCGTGAGGTTCGCCGCTTTTGTCTCTTCAAATCCTTCAAGGGCGAGCAGTTCCTCTTTTGTAAGTTCAAATATATCGTCAAAGTCGGATACAAGATTCTGCTCCATCAATAGCTTCACCGTTTCTCTCCCCATGCCCGTAATATCAAGCGCGCTCTTGCCTGCGAAGTGGATGATTCTACGCGCCTGCTGTTCAAATGAGCCGGTGGTCACACACCGGTGCGCCGCCTCGCCGGGCACGCGCTCTATGCTGCCGTCGCCGCCGCAGAGCGCCGAGTGCGTCGGGAACTTCCACGCCTTCGCGCTCTTCGGTCGGAGCTCCCGTATGACCGACACAATCTCTGGGATAATATCCCCCGCCTTCTGCAAGATAACCGTGTCGCCGATACGAATATCTTTCTCCCGTATGAAATCTTCATTGTGAAGCGTCGCGCGCGCAACTACTGTGCCGGCAACAGCGGCCGGGGTGAGGTGCGCAACGGGAGTAAGCTTCCCCGTACGCCCCACCTGAAGCGTAATGGCCTCAACTGTCGTCTGGACTTGCTCGGGCGGGAATTTATACGCAATGGCGAAGCGCGGCGCCTTACCGGTGTATCCGAGCATCTCTTGTACCTTGCGCGATTCTGCCTTCAGTACGATGCCGTCAAGCTGATAATCCAGTTTCCCGCGCGCTCTCGGCTCCCTCCATTTTTCCCAATACGCGAAGACTTCTTCAAGCGAATCGGCGTGCCGGTGTTCAGGGTTGACCGGCAGCCCGAGCTCACGCAAATAACTGAGCTCGGCACCTTGCGTCTCTGGAAATGCTTCAGAAGTCTCCGCGATATCGTAAAGAAATGCGCCAAGCGGTCGTGCTGCGGCAATTGACGGATCAAGCTGGCGAACAGAGCCTGCGGCGGCGTTGCGCGGATTTGCAAACAGAGACTCTCCTGCAGCTTCTCTCTCCTTATTAAGCTTCGAGAAGCCCGAACGCGTGAGGTACACTTCGCCCTCCGCAACGAGCGTAACGGGGCGCGTAAGACGCGCAGGCACTTCTTGAATCGTACGGATATTATGTGTGATGTCTTCGCCGACTGTGCCATCCCCGCGCGTCGCCGCCAGCACCAACTCTCCCTTCTCGTAGGTAAAGACTACTTTCAGTCCGTCGATTTTCAGTTCAAGGGCATAGGTCTGCGGAGTTCCGCTCACTTTGCGCACGCGCTCATCGAAGGCGCGTATTTCTTCCGGAGAAAACGCATCGTTAAACGACCATTGCGGCACGCGATGGCGCACCTTCTTGAGGTATGGCAGCGCCTCGCCCACGACCCGCTGGGTCACCGAATCCTTGCGTACGAGCTCGGGGTAACGCGCCTCGAGCTCAATCAATTCCCGGTTCAGAGCGTCGTAGGCGCTGTCGGAGAGCTCGGGGGTGTCAAGGACATGGTACTGGCGCGCATGGTGTGCGAGCAGATTTCGTAGCTTTATAGCGCGTTCTGTCGCCTTTTTTGAGGCCATAGAATGACAGTATACCAGCGCTATCAGTAATGCGTGCTGATGCCGCGCGATACGAAGCGCTCGTCGTCCGGGGTCAATAATCGGGTGCACGAAACATCGTAGCCTATGGAGAAGAGATAGGCTGTCGCGTTATTGGGCGGTTGCGGAGTGCTGTATTTATAGACCGTGATATCTGCGCAGCGCGTATCCGAATCGAGCGAGAGACGCACGGTTGAAATGAGCGTTGATACCGAAGGAGGAGCTTGAACAACCGCCACTGTTTCCCCGTCGCAGGTCATGCTCTTGGGGTTGCCGTCGTATTTTCCGTAGGCAAAGAGGTCTTGCTGCTGGTCGGCGTGAAGCGCGCACTCAAGCGCTGTATCGGCGGCGTAAAATGCGTACTGGGACGCGAGCGCGCTGGATGCAAGTAACTGTTGCTTGTAGCCGATTGAGGCGAGGGTGATTCCAAACGAAAGCATGACCGACATGAAAATAACCGAGATAAGGAGCGTGAATCCCGCCTCGCGAGAGCGAGTCGGAACAGATTCGCGCTGTGTAGGGTTTATTGCCATGCGGTGAGGTGGTCGGACGCCGTCACGGTATAACGGGTGCCGTGGGAATCCCAAGAGACCGTTGAGATTATCTTCGCTTCGCTTGGCGAAATGATTTCTGTTTGAAGCGTGCGGATGTAGGGAGTCTGCACGCTTCCTGAAAGATCCTCCTGCTCGGTGTACACCGGCGATGCGCAAGATCCTCCGCCGGTACAGCCGGTAAGATACAGCCGTTCAGACGCGCAGGTACCGTCAACGCAGGCTTCAACCACGCCGCTCCCGAGCGGGTCAAGAACTGCAGAATCAAGCGTGCAAATCTCGGGGGCAATGCAGGACTTAATGGAAGACGGGTCACTCGCGTTTACCGCCACCAGATCAGGATTGCCATTGAGGAAGTTATCCCACGCGACCCCTGCAACATCGGTACTAAGGGTCCTATATGCATCAAGGTACTGGTTATCGCGCATCATACGCACATATTCAATGCCCTCCTGCGCGAGGTACGAGGCGGTGAGCTGGTCGCGCGCTGTCTGCGCGGCGATGATAGACCGGCTCGCGGTGAAGAGAGGTCCCGCCATCGCGAGCGTGAGAATCGTGACGGCAATCATAGTCTCAATGAGGGTGAAGCCTTTCATAGTTGTCTGGTGACGGTGAGGTCAATACCGCGCATCGTCGCGCCTGTCTCTATAGTAAAGGGCTGCGGGGCTCGTCTCGGTCCCGACGAGACCGTCCCCGAGACCACGATGGTTACATGAGGTTGGAGATAATCGCCCGTTGCAATCGTTCCGGTGCCTGTCACATAAAAAGTGAGGGACTCGATGGTAACCGAGGGATCGGTAAGCGGTATTGTATCGTCCTTCACAATCATGTTCCCCTGCTGGTCGTAGGAGATGTCCACGCCGCTGGCGTCAGTGAAGAAGAATCTGCTCTGGCCGCTCGGACAATCGCCGCCAAAAGCGCCGCAATTGTAATTCGTGCCGGTGCGGATGGAGCGCGTCATCGTCTCAAGGGCGAAGGAGAGGCTGTTGATACCGGTCGCGGTGCCCTGGGTTTGCCGGCCAAGATCAATCATCAGGAGGTACGCGCCTGACGCGAGCGTCATCACGAGTGCGAAGAGTCCGACGGCGACCACGAGCTCAATGAGCGTGTATCCGCGAGCGCGCATGGTTCGTGTGTTGTTCATGGAACAGGACAGCCCGGGGCTTCCGCAATTATTTCTCCTGAAGCGGCGACCGAGATGAAACGCGAGGCACCATTTGCCGCCGTGACGGTCAGGCACGCTTTTG
This sequence comes from uncultured Candidatus Saccharibacteria bacterium, assembly GCA_964418065.1. Taxonomy (GTDB): domain Bacteria; phylum Patescibacteriota; class Minisyncoccia; order Phycocordibacterales; family Phycocordibacteraceae; genus C7867-001. Next base: position 6,324 of record CAYQJR010000015.1, read on the forward strand.
TATAAGAGGTGACGAAGAGCGAACTGTTTGCAGTGATAAACGCATCAGGATTTGGGCGCGAGAAACTCACGTCAAGCGCGTCTAATTCGCCGGATGAGAGGCACTGCCACTGCTGCTGATCGGGGAGAGCGCAGAAATCTGTAATGGTAATGCCGTTTCCAAGCACGTAGGTTTGTACGAGCTTATCTTCAGAAGAGTAGATGTGGTCGCCCGGCTTGCAATCAGGCCGCGTGCAAGAGAGGTCGGTCGGCGGCCAGATATCGGCAAAGAGTATGAAGGATTCGGAGGCCCCGCGCTGAAAATGGAGGCCGTATCCGGCGTTCGCCGCGCTGCCGAGCGCTCGGCTACTAAGCCCGAAGCTCTCGGCGGAACGGAATGTAAGCGCAATATCGTAGGCGGTATTTGCGAGAATGAGCGTTTTATTAAAGGAGCTCTGGCTCGTGAGCGCAATGCCAGTGATAACCGCTATAATTCCCAGCACAACAACCATTTCAATCAGCGTGAATCCAGCGCTTAGCGGCTGGAGAGGACTGCGGCGAAAATGAATGGGTTCCATTGAGTGAAGTATGCGAGGAGAAATCCGAGGGCGAGAAAAGGCGCGAATGGCACCTCAACTCCCATTCTAGAGCCGCGAGGCCTCTTCAACAATATGCCAATACCGATACCCGCTCCGATCCAAAATGAGAAGATGAGCCCCGGAAGTGCGGCGGGGCCGGCAAGAAGAGAGAGACCGAATGCAAGCGGAGCATCGGCGAAGCCGAGTGCGCGGCCGCGAGAGAGAAGATGGATAAGCACGAAAAACAGCGCGATGGAAAGAGCGGTCCAGAGAGTGCTTAGAAACGCGGCGAGGGACGAAGACAGAAAGAAGCCGGTCACTGAAGAGGTGAGGATGAAGGGAACAAGCAGCACGCTTGGCAGTATCTGGTGCGCGAGGTCATAGAGCACGAGTGCGAGAAGCAGAGCGAGCGAGAGCAGCATGAACGGGAGCGCGAGCGAGGCTCCGATTAATAGGTACGCGAGGACAAAGAGCGTGCCGAGCAGAAGTTCAGTGAACGGAGCGAGAGGGGAAATGGCCGCGCCGCAGCAGTGTGCGCGTCCGCGCGAGATGCTGAAGGAGACGAGCGGTATAAGTGCAAAGGGCGAAAGTGGCACTCCGCATGCGTCACAGCGGGAACGGCCGGAAAATACGCTCTGCCCCGTATTGAGACGCGCCACAAGTACGCCGACAAAGCTCGCCGTGACCGCTCCGAGGAGAAACAGCGCGAGTATGAGCGGATCCATACGCGCATCATAACAGAAGCCCGCGTTCGCCGATCGGCGAACGCGGGCTTCTTACTCTCTTTCGCGACTTGATTACCCGCAGGTTGTTGCGGCGCCAAGTGCCGTTGCACTTGTGGTCGCAGTACCGAGACTGTCAATGCAGTAGTAGGTTCCCGCCGTTGTAACGAGCGCCGCCGATATCGCGTATGCCGTGGCAGAAGGGTTGCAGACTACCGCACCCGCACCGTTTGCCGCGTCAGCTGCGGCAATCTGCCTTGCAATCGTGGCCTCTGCGCAAACACCGACGTATGAGTTGCCGTTGTCACCGTAGAAGATCTGCGCTTGAGTCCGAGCACCGTCAAGGTCCGACATCACCGCCGCGTCATTGCCCTTGGAGCGGGCCGTGTTCAGCGAGGCGAGAACAACCGCCGAGAGGACGCCGATGATGGCGATAACGACGAGGAGTTCAATAAGAGTGAACCCCCGAGAGAATGTAGATTTCATGGTCATGGTAAGAATCGAATAACGTATATAAGATTAATAAGAATTACGGGCACTCAGAGATCGGAGCTCCTTGGGCCGGAAGAACCGCATTCACCTTTCGCGCGCCGCCGTTCTGGTCAACACACCAGTATGTTGTGTTGCCGGACATCGCCGCCGCAACAACATACCCTGTGCCGTCGGCGACACAAGCAACATTGCCTGCGCCATTAACACTGTCGGCACCGGCAAGCGCCCGCTGCACAATCGTGTCGGAGAACATGCCGCCGGTGCAGGAAGCCGCGGCACCCGAGGACCACGCTTGGGTGCCGTAGGAGTTTTCCCCGTCCCCGCCATAGTAGATCTCAGCCTCCGTCTGAATAGTTGCCATATCAGATTGGATTGCCGCATCATTGCCCTTGGAGCGGGCTGTATTAAGCGAAGCAAGAACAACCGCCGAGAGGACGCCGATGATGGAGATGACGACGAGAAGCTCTATGAGCGTGAAGCCTCGGGAACGATTTTTATGCATGATATTCATTTCGGGTTAATAAGTAAATTGTACGGCATAACGCCCTCACGCGGAACAAGGCTGTGGATAGTACCCTAGATAGAACCGGCGAGGTTGTAGATGGGAAGCAGAACTGCGGCAAGCAAGATGCCGACCCCAAGACCAAGGAGAACTATCATAATCGGCTCAATGAGCCCGACCAGCGTGTCGACCGCATTTGATACTTCGCGATTGTAGAACTTAGCGAGCGTAGTGAGTATCTTCCCGAGTTCCCCAGTCTCCTCGCCGACCTTCGTCATGGCAATCATGATGCTCGGAATCTCCGCATGTCGTCCGAAGGCGTCGGAAATGGCGGAACCGCTCTTCACTTCCTGAGCAACTTCATGCAGCACCTTCGTGTATGCGGCATTGTCAACAACCGAGCCGGTAATATTGATTGCCTCAATAACCGAAACGCCCGAAAGGAGCATCGTAGAGAGATTGTCTGCTATGCGCGAGAGGTATAGCTTCTTATAGAGGTCGCCGACATACGGAACCGAGAGCTTCAGCCTGTCGAGTATGAGTTTGCCACTCTCTGTCTTCCCGAGCTGCCATATATAAAAACCCCCCGCGATAAGCGCAATGAGTATGAAAATCCCGTACTGGACAAGGAGGTTTGAGAAACCTATGACAATCTTAGTGTAAATCGGTATCTCTTGGCCGGAATCAAGGAGCACCGCGCTAATCTTGGGTATCACGAGCGTGAGCATCAGCGCCATCACGCCGAAAAATACGAAGATGACAAAGATCGGGTAAACGAGCGCGTTCTGGGCCTTATTTATCAGGTCGTAGGAACGGTCCAGATAATCCGCGAGGTAGTTGAAGGTTACGGAGAGTTTTCCCGACTCTTCGCCTGCATGAACCATGTTCACATAAAATCCGGAGAAGACTTCGGGATGGCGCGAAAGAGCTTTGCTGATGGGACTGCCCCCCTGCACATCGTCCCCGACCGTGGAGAGGATAGTAGCAAGCCGCGGATTATCAACCTCGGAGGCAAGGAGCCGAAACACGCGGAGTGCTGATACCTGCGCCTCAAACAGTGTCGCGATCTGGCGTGAGAGGATGACGACCTCTTTGCTGGATATCCGATTGAGAAATGGGAGATCTATATCAAGCCACGAGCGTTTTTCTGCAGAATCAATCGCCGAGACAATGAGGTTGCGGCGCTGAAGCGCAGAGATAGCGACCTCCTTGGAAGAAGCTTCAATGCTTCCTTCCCGCTCGTGTCCGTCTTGGTCAATCGCACGATAGGTGAAAAGCATACGGCGACTAGAGGTAGTGCTCGAAAGTCTTTGGATCCATAGAGTACTCGTAAGCGTGTTCCACAGTCACCTCTCCGCGGCGCACAAGCTCGGCAAGCGACCGGTCCATGTCAATCATGCCTTCTTGCGACGAGGTCTGGATAACGGTGCTGATCTCGTGCGTCCGCCCGTCGCGAATAAGTGTGCTCACGGCGTTGTTGTTGATGAGAAGTTCGTAGGCCGGAATGAGGCCGCCCGAGACGCGCGGTATGAGCCGTTGGGAGAATATGCCGGCGAGGCTCCCTGAAAGCTGTACGCGCACCTGCGCCTGTTGTTCAGCGGGAAACATATCAATAATACGATCAATGGTTTGTGCCGCGTTATTGGTATGGAGCGTTGAAAACACGAGGTGGCCGGTCTCCGCAGCGGTGACCGCCGAGGAAATGGTTTCGTAATCGCGCATTTCGCCGACCATAATGACATCTACATCCTCGCGGAACGCGCTCTGGAGCGCCGTACGGAAATCGGGCGTATCGATATGCACCTCGCGCTGGTGAATCAGCGAGCGCTTCGGCGCGAAGAGATACTCTACAGGGTCCTCAATAGTGAGAATGTGCTCCGCGCGGGAATCATTGATACGGTCAATCATAGTAGCGAGCGTCGTGGACTTTCCCTGCCCTACCGGACCAACGACGAGAAAGAATCCTTGTTCGCGCTGGGTGAATACTTCAAGAACCGGCGGAAGATTGAGGTCTGCGAATGTCTTGATGGCGCGCGGTATGAGCCGGAATGCGAGCGCCGTTGCTCCCTGCACCCGATAGCCGTTCACGCGGAACCGCTCATCTGTCCTGTGGGCGTAGGACAGGTCTATAGTTTGGTCACGCTCAAATGAAGGCCAGCGCTCCGGAGGAACGATGGATTTCAGCAGCGCGTCTGTTTCTTCTGCGGCAAGCACCGGATACTTGGCAAGGGAAATGAGCGCTCCCGAGATACGGAGGATGGGCGGACCGCCGGCAAAGATGTGCAGGTCCGACGCGCCCTCCTTGACGACGGCATCTAAGAGTTCTTCCAGGCGTTTCTCGGCAGCCATGACTAGCGAGGCCCTCCTGCGGGCGGCGTCTTCGATTCTATAGTGCGTATGGTCTCCGCGAACACTTCAGACGGAATGGCCGATGCTTTGATGACATATCCGTCGGCAAGCAGTTTCTTCGCTTTCTCAATGTCGGAGTCCTGACCTTGGTTTGAGAGAATGACTATCTTCGAGCCCTGCGCAAGACGCTCCTTCCGTATCGTCTCGAGCGCGCCGAAGCCGCCGATTCCAGGCATGATGAGGTCAAGCAAAATGACGTTCGGCATCTTTGCATCGGCTTTTCGCAGAGCAGTGAGGAGCTCTTCGCCGCTGCTAAACACGCTTACTTCGTGGCCAGCCGCGCGGAATTTGACGGCGTAGAGGTCGACGAGGAACCGATCATCGTCAACAAGATAAATACGATAGACCATTACTGAAAAGTATACTACATTCTAGCGTCAAGAGGCGTTCTCTTCGGGGAAAAGATCGCCGCCGAGCGTGTTGATTTCTTCAAAAGGAATAATGCCTTGGAGCGCCTTCACAATAGCGTCCTCGCGCATGGTAAGCATGCCGTCCTGCCTGGCGGCGGTGCGAATCTTGTCCTCAATCGGTTCGGTGAGGAGCACTTGTTCAAGATTCTTACTCATGCGGAGTATCTCAAAAACACCAGTGCGGCCGCGCATTCCGCTCGGACATTCATCTGTTGGGGTTGCACGGTAAAACTCCTTGAAGGGCGGAAGCGTCTTTCGGAATTTCTCCGGCAAATCAGCGAAGTCTTGCTCAATAAACGTTTTAACACTGTCTTTAATCGGGAACGGCTTCCCTGTCCCGGGACAGAGTTTCCGGACGAGGCGCTGTCCGATAACAGAAACGAGCGTCGGTGCGATGAGGAACGGGTCAACGCCCATATCGATGAGGCGCGGGATGGCGCCGGTGGCGGTGTTGGTGTGGATGGTTGAGAACACGAGGTGCCCGGTGAGTGCCGCTTGCACCGCAAGTACGGCAGTCTCCTTATCTCGAATCTCACCGACCATGATAATGTCGGGGTCCTGACGCAAAAGGGAGCGGAGCCCGCTTGCGAAGGTATATCCGATTTCCGGCCGCACCTGGCTCTGCGACATGCCGGGTATTTCATATTCAACTGGGTCTTCTAGTGAAACGACATTCTCCGTCTCACGGTCGGTCTCGGAGAGCATAGCGAAGAGCGTTGTGGACTTACCTGACCCGGTCGGTCCCGCAATCAGAATGATGCCGAAAGGAACCTTCATCATGTCGCGAATTTCAACAAGCTGACTCGCTGAGAAACCAACCGACTCAAGCGTCGTCGTTACATCAGACCGGTCAAGGAGACGCATCTCCACTTTCTCGCCATACTCGGTCGGGAATGTGGAGACGCGGAAGTCAATGCGCCGATTGTCTATGGTCGCCGAGAAGCGCCCGTCTTGCGGTTGTCGCTTCTCATCAAGACGCAGTTTGGACAGAATCTTGATGCGCGCAACGACTGCATCGTGCACTTTCCCCGGCAGTTCAAGCGAGGTATGCAAATCGCCGTCCATACGGAAGCGCACTCGTGTCTTGGTGGGCGATGGTTCTATGTGAACATCGGATGCGCGCCCTTCTATTGCGTATCGCAGTACGGTTGAGACGATTTTCGTAACGGGCGCATCTTCTTTCAGCGTCTCGTGGTGCGCTGTTGAGCCCGAGAGCGCGAGCGTCTCATCGCTTAAAATGGGCGAGCTTTCGGACGGAAGGGCTATGTTCCCCGCGTCGGAGGACTTCGCGACTGTTTCGTATTCGGTAAGCGCTTTCCCGACCTCGTCGGAGAGGTTCTGATACGCATCAAGCACGCGATCAAAATCCTCTTTCGTGATAAGCGTAATCTTGTACGGAATGCCTATCTTGCCCGAGATAAACTGCAGAGCATCAAAGGCTTCAATGTTGTCAGGGTCTACGATGCCAATCTCAAGCGCTCCTTCGTTCATGGCAAGAGGGACGAATCCGTAGTGGCGCGCTGATTCAATCGGTATATATCGAAAGACTTCTTCGTTCGCAGGCGGGTCGCCCAAGATGCGTGCAGGTAATCCGTAAGTCTCCCCCGCAACGCGAAGCGCGTCCGCAAGCGAGACGCCCCGCTCGGCAAGTATCTCGGAGAACGGCCGATTCTTCTTCACAAGTTCGGCATCAACAAATTTCCGGTCGTTTGCCGAGAGAAGTCCTTTTTCAACGAGTAATTCAAGAAGATTCATTGTTTACGGTTGCTGCTCGGGACTGCTCGTCCCGATGCTCCCCTCCTCCGGTACCGGAATTACGGCGGGAGTCGGGGCGGGCGCGGGAGTCGGGGCCGGAGCGGAGCTTGCGGCGGAGAGCGGCGCGAGCGGGTCAATACGGCCGATAGACTCGGGTGAGATGGGTGTTGAGATATCAACGAGCGCATTAAATCGCGCATCAGCGAAAATCTTCGTATTAAATGACACGGGCTGGAGCTCGCCGACGAGAGTCTCAAACTGCAGTTGCGTCTGATTGGTAGTAGCGCCGGTCACGGAGAGCGGCGGCTCATTCCCTGTTCCGGTAAAGAAATACCAGTAGGCGAGACCCGCAACGAGGAGTGTGACGATAACGATGGTGGTGGTGTTTGATTTCATAGTATTACCGCAACCAGTAGAGGGTTATCTTCATTTGGTGGGTGTACACGCCCGTGTCAGAACCTTTGACGACAAGGTCCTTCACATCAAGGAGGCGCTGACTTCGCTCTACACCGACGAGAAATGACTGGAGCGCACGGTAGGTACCCACCGCAGAGAGGGAGAGGTCCACCGACCCGACAGGATTTGCCGCTCGTGCCGCCGCGTTTGTAGACCCGGCCTTCGTGACCGCGCTCGTGAGCACATCCACATTGGAGAGAGTGATTCCGCTTCGAGCGGCGAGCGCATTCAGATCAAGAATGAGACCGACATTGTCAACTGCGTCAGGAAGGAGTGCAGTGAGCCGTGCTATGTCGTTGGGGTTGATTGCATTTCTCGCGGTGGCGAGCTCGTTCTGCTGTGTGGCGTAGGTGGTTGCGGCGGCAAGGGCCTTGTTGTCGGCGGCGATGGTGGCGCTCGCTCGCGCGATTGACCCGGACCAGGTCGGCGCTACATAGCCGAAGAATATGCCGACGGCGACGACAACAGCGATGGTAGGAATAAGGCGAGTGTTCATGGCGAAAAAGCGACAATCTTGGGGTCAATAGTGGCGGAGAGAATGAAGGAGACCGTACTGTCTTTGTTAACGACGAGATTTGAAAAGATGGCTTCCTTGATGCGTCCGTCGTTCGCAAAAGCGGTAGACACTGCGGCAAGCGCGTTGAAACTCTTCGCCACGCCCGTGCCGTCAAGCTTCACCTGTTTCGTTGCGTCAAATGAGAGATGGAGGGAAGTGAGGCGCACACTGGTCGGCAACAAGGTCTCAATCAGCGCGAAGAACTTGGAGAGCGCGACATGATTTGCAAGAAGTGTTGTGCCCGAGTTCAGGCGGTTGCGGAGCCGTACGAAACCCTCTACTGTCGCGAGGTCTATCGCCTTCTCGGCCTTCGCAAGCTCGGCATCTCGCGAAGTCTGTATCCCCGCGAGGATACGATCGTACGCGAAGGTTCCGAGTGCAAATACAAAAACGATGCCGAGGATGACATACGCGGAGAATCCATAGACGCCAGTCAACCCCGTGCCGGAGTGCCGCGCGAGTACCGATGCCGAGCGCGGCACGAACGAGGTCGGTATCGTGGGAGGAATGTCCATTTCCCTTCAGTATACGGCACGAACACGCATAACGCTCTCTGCGTCTGTGCAAAACACCCTTCACTCTATACTTCTTCCAGCTTGCGAAGCGCGAGACCGACCGCAACGGCGAACTCGGGGCCGATTTCTTCAAGAATAGGGCGCATGAATGCAGGCGCTTCGGTCTTTGAAAACGGATTCGCGACACGGACATCAAGCGAGAAGATGGTCTTGGCGTAGTTTGAGAGCTCTTTGGTGACGCCGCCGCCGCCGGTGAGGATGATGGAGGTGACCGATTTGTTCTGCGCGGTCTCGTACTGCACCAACACCCGTCGCGCCTCCGCGAAAATGCGCGAGAAGACGAGCTCGGGACCCTCAAGCGTGCCTACCGTCCCGCCAAGACCCTCTTTCTTCTTCAGCGCTTCGGCGCTGGCGATGGAGACATTCGTGGAGACACTGATTGCGCGCGTGATGTCCTGGCTCCCCACGGAGATCGCGTGCGAGAGCGCCACGATGCCGTGCTCAATAACATAGGTCTTCGTTGAGGCGGCGCCTACATCGAGCACCATGACCGGCCGTACCTGCTCCTCAACCACGGCGCGAATGGTGCTGAAGATTTCAATTTCATAAAAACTCGCGTTAAGCCCCGCGTTTGTGATGACGCCATTCAAAAGTGCGAGCTCGTCATTGTGGACGGCAACAAGAAGCGCCTCAATGGTTTTGTGCGCATCGGCATTTTCGTGCGCGTCCCCTTCGGTCGCCTGGGCGGGGTCCGCCTTGGGTACGATGAACCAGTCCAGCTGCACTTCAGACACGGGGACTGGGATATATTTACGCGCTTCAAGCTCTATGACGGTCTTCTGTTCTGCCGGATCTGCGCGATATGGAAGCGTCACGAGCGTAAGCAGGGAGCGCGCAAAGGGGATGGAGACGCCGGCGCTCGAGGTTGTCACCTTCGCTTCGCGCAGGAGGTCCTTCAGCGTCTCGGTGATTTGCTCTGCAGAGAGATTCGTCGCTTGTCCGACTTCAGAGCCGCCGTAGGGGCCGAGCGCGAGTTCGCCATAGGTCTCGAGTACCGCCTTGCCGTGCTCCTTGCGCAGCTGCACCACCTTCAGAGACGATGAGCCGATATCCACGCCAAGGACGCTCTTTTCCCTTGCTCCAAAGAGAGAATTGAGGAACGACATATGAGAGAATACTACCATGATGCGTCTCTTAGACATCCTCTTCCCGCCACGCGCGGATGAACGAACCCTCCGCGCGGCTTCTCTGGAAACGTTTCTCTCCCTCGTTACTCCGCGCGTCATACCCGAAACACGACCAGAGACCGTTATCCTCCTCCCTTTCAGTGCACCTGCCGTAAAAGCGACGCTCCACGAAGCGAAGTATCACGGAAGCGAGCAGGCATTCACCTACCTTGCCGCTGTGCTTGTTGAGTATCTGCGGGGTGCTGACGATATCAAGAGACCGGTCATCGTACCCGTCCCGCTGGGGAGCGGACGCAGAGCGGAGCGCGGCTTCAATCAGGTGGAAGAGGTGGCGAGGCGCGCGGGCACCGAGCTCGGCATCTCGCTTGATACCGATTTGCTTGTGCGCACGCGCGAGACCCTCTCGCAGGTCTCGCTCCCGCGCGCTGCGCGCGAAGAGAATATGCGCGGCGCATTTAGAGCAACGCGCCCTGCCGACCCTGCGCTCACCTATATCATCCTAGACGATGTCATCACCACGGGCGCCACACTCCAAGCCGCCGTTGATGCTCTCGCATCAGCTGGCGCGAACCACCTCATCCCGCTCGCTCTCACTCATTAAATTTGATATTCTGTCCAGTACGGAGAGGTGGCTGAGCGGCTGAAAGCGGCAGGTTGCTAACTTGTTATACGGCATCAAACCCGTATCGAGGGTTCGAATCCCTCCCTCTCCGCCAGTAGTTTTACCCCTAAAT
>CAYQJR010000016.1:0-16319 GCA_964418065.1 uncultured Candidatus Saccharibacteria bacterium
GACATCGTCCCAGACGGCCAGCATGGTGGAAGAACGGATACCATTTTAGTTTGCGGAAGATTCATTATAAAAATTGACCACCCACTTATAAAGCGAATATTCAATTTTTAAGGAGTTTAAATTAGTTTGATTCCAAAGACATGAAGCCAAAAACAAATATATGTGTGAACACGCCGCAGCCTTATGCTGCTGTAGGTGCGAAATTTATTGTGGAGGGTTGGATTCATAAATCATTACTCAAATCTGAATTTGGAGGTAATGATCGACGAGTCTTTTTTGATGTCCTGGACATTGATTGCTCTGCTTGGCGATCAGGTTCAGACGCACAGGTAAAGGAAAAACTATTGTCCTTCTTGCATGGAAAAGTTTACTTCATGGGAACATTTGAATTTTTGAATACAGACATCGAACATCTTAAAAAATCCCAAGGCAGGATGACTCTGCAGGTCAGTACAGGCATGAACAAGAACAGCACCTACATTCCAATTGTCATCAGCGAATTTGAGCCGACAGGGGGTGTGAGCGCCGATATACTAGCTAGACACCCAAGGATTGGTGAAATGACAGAAAAATATACTAAAGATATTGAAAATTATAAGAAGGAAACTGGCCGCATATGGGAAAAGCGGTTAGCAGCAGAAAAAGAGACAAAAGCTAATGGTGTTCCAGGTGTAGATGATAGAGCGCTTGCTGAAGATATATTTAATATTCTTGACGGCTCACCCGACGAAGAAATGGAGGCCTTGAATAAGAAATACGAGGCTGCTCTTAAAATAACCGGGCCTTTTCTTAGAGGTGCTGTTGGCCGGATGGCGGGGTATCTCTTCATAGTTTATAGCGACGATCACGGTAAACATTTTCATGTCTTACATAGAGGAAGGGGCATTGACGCTCGCTTCTCCTATCCTGAGATCCAACTATTAGATTACAAGAGATCAAAAGGTAAAATAAGAAGTAACGAAATTAAGGCGATCCAAGAATATTTCAAAACCCACCAGAATCTAGAGAGGCTGAAATCCCAATTTGCTAAGAGAGGGTTCCAATAGCGACCCAGACAGCCAACCAAAATATTGGTGCACGTGTGTCAACACATGACGCATTTCAGTCTATAAATTTATTGAGGAGAGCAGACTGAACCGCTTCGGCAATTTCGGAAGGGGTTTGTCGCACCGCGAACTTCGAAGTGGAGGTGCACACCGGTCGCTTTCCCTGTCGCGCCCATATAGCCGATGACCTGACCGCTCGCCACCGACTGCCCGGCGCTAGCGATGACGCTTCTCATGTGCGAGTAGAGCGTCTGCGCACCGTTGCTGTGTGAGATAACGACATAGTTACCGTAGCCGCCGTTCCACGCTCCACCGCCGCGCGCGACGATAACAGTTCCGTCAGCCGCCGCATGAATAGGAGTTCCGCGCGCACCGCCAAGGTCTATGCCATTCTTCCCGTGTATGCCTTGCGTGACTCGTGCGCCCGGCACGGGATTACTGAAGTAACCTGCCAGGAATGCTCCGCCGCCGCCCTGAAGCACCGGCGAAGAGTGCGAAGGAGCTACCGGAGCGGGTGCCGCTATTTCACCGCCCGGAATAATGAGCGTTGAACCGATGACGAGCGGGTCATCGAGGTCTAGACCGTTGAACTGGGCGATTTCGAGCGCATCGGCGTCATACTTCTTCGCAAGAGATTTGAGCGTGTCGCCCTTCACGACCGTGCGCTCAACCCCCGAGACGGGAAGGATAATAAGAGTGTCACCCGGGTGAACATCCTTCACCCCCTTGAGATTGTTCGCCCAAATAATAGTGTTCACCGAGACATTGAACATCCCGGCAATATCTGAAAGGGTGTCGCCAGCGCGCACGACATAGACCGAAATGCGGTCAGGGGGTGTTGAGGTCGTGACACCGGCTATCGTGCCGGAGGGACCGGCGTATGCGAGGAGCGCGCGGTCGCCGCTCGTCTGGATGTTGGCGCCCAGACCCTTGTCCGGGTTCGGGTCAGAGTTTGTCGCGGCAACAAGCGCGGGAGTCTTCGCCCCCGAGATAGAAGTATTGACCGTCGCACTCGCGTTTGTAGAAAATGGCCAGAATGCTCGCACATGGTTCGGCACGATGGTCGTAGCAAACAGCACTACCACTAGCCCGAGTATGAGAAATTGATGATGGGATTTAATGGGTTGGCAGGGGGATTCGGCGGGGCGGTCCTAATACAAAAATGGCTTACATACAGGATATATAAGCCATTTCTTGCGTATCTGGTATCAGTCGATAGATGAAGTATAGCTGAAGCCCGGCCCCAGTCAATGAGGGGACCTTTCGGCTGTGGAAAGCACTTTTAGGGTATATTTGAAAAGTGAAATACCTTGAGGGACTGAATGAGGAACAGCGGGGAGCCGTCCTTGCGACTGACGGCCCCATTTCCGTTTTGGCCGGCGCCGGGAGCGGGAAAACGCGCGTTCTCACGACGCGCATCTACCACCTTATCCGTAGCGGGGTACCCGCGAACGAAATTCTCGCCGTGACCTTCACCAACAAAGCCGCGCGCGAGATGCGCGAGCGGGTCCGGGTGATGCTGGGACATGGCGGACCCGTGCCGCTGATTGCGACCTTCCACGGTCTCGGGCGAGAGCTGCTTGAGAGTTACGGCAAGGTCATCGGCGTCCCGCGCTACTTTAGCGTGTATGACCGTGATGACTCGGAGAAGGCGATTGCCGCGGCACTGAAGGCGCTTGACGTCGGTGCGAAGGAACTCTCTCCGCGCGCAATTCTGGGAAGAATCTCGCGCGCGAAGGGCGAAGGGCTCCGCGCGCAGGAGTTCTATGAGAAATATGCGCGGAGCGGCTTCGGCGGACGCATCGCGGCAGAAGCGTGGCTGCGCTATGAGAAGACGCTTACGGCAGAGAAGGCGCTGGACTTCGACGACCTCATCGCGCTTCCACTCCGGATGCTTGAAGAGCACGCGGATGTTCGCTCGCTCGCCCAAGAACGGTGGCGCTACATCCACATTGATGAATATCAGGATACGAACGCACTTCAAGGGAAACTCGCGAACATGCTCTCCGCGAAGCATAAGAACCTGTTTGTCGTTGGCGACATAGACCAGACCATCTACACCTGGCGCGGCGCGACGATTGAGAACCTGCTTGAATTTGATAAAAACTATCCGACCGCACAGACGATTATTCTGAAGCGCAATTATCGCTCCACGAAGAATCTCGTGGACGCGGCAAACGCGGTGATTGAGAAAAATACAAATCGCAAGGAGAAATACTCAACCACCGAGCGCGGCACGGGAGAGCGTATCGTGCTTCATATCGCGCGGAGCGCCGAGGACGAGGCGCGCTGGATAGCGCTGAAGATTCGAGAATTGATGAGGGGCGGCATTCGCCCCGAGGAGATAGCTATCCTCTTCCGCACCAACTTCCAGTCAAGGGCGCTGGAAGAAGGATTGCTCCGCGCCGGCGTCCCCTACAAGCTTCTCGGAACGCACTTCTTCGCCCGCAAGGAGGTGAAGGATGCGCTCGCTTGGATGCGGCTCGCGATGGAACCGTCAAGGGAAGTTGATAAGATGCGCGCCGCGGCGTCTCCGCCGCGCGGCCTCGGTAAGGTCACGCTCGGCAAGCTCGCTGCAGGACAACGCGCACAGCTGCGCGCCGGCGAACTCGCGAAGGTTGAAGCCTTTGAGCACGTCATACGGGAGCTCTCGGCGGCTACCGAGTCACTGATGCCCTCCGCATTTGTGAAGCTGGTTATTGAAAAGAGCGGTATGTACCGCGCGCTCGTTGAGGAGGGGAGCGACGAGGATCGCGAGCGCTTTGAGAATGTGGAGGAGCTCGCATCGCTTGCGGCACGGTTTGACGCTGCTGTTGGGAAAGAGAGTATAGCCGCCTTCCTCGCCGAAGCGGCGCTTGCGAGCGACCAAGACGAGATGGACCGCGACGAGAAGACGGGCGTGACGCTGATGACCGTCCACGCGGCAAAGGGACTTGAGTTCCATACGGTGTTTGTGAGCGGGATGGAAGAGGGACTCTTCCCGCATCAGGGGATGGGAGGAGACAGCGATCGTGATGAAGAAGAGGAGAGGCGGCTCTTCTATGTGGCGATGACGCGCGCGAAGGAGCGGCTCATCCTCACGCTCGCGCGCGTCCGGAAAATATATGGGAGCGACTTCGCGTCCGAGCCGTCGTCCTTTCTTGCTGACATTGACGGCTCGCTGATGCTCTATGATGAAACCGATGGAGAAGAAATTATCGAGGCGTAGTGCTCGCCCGCAGGGCTCGCGTCCCAAGAAATCATTGGGGCAGAATTTCCTGATGCATGCGCGCATCGCGGAGCGCATCGCGCTCAGCGCACAGCTCGCGCCGGATGCGACGGTGTTTGAAATAGGTCCGGGAACCGGGATGCTCACGCGCGAACTCCTGAAATGCGCGAAGAAAGTCATCGCGCTCGAAGCAGACCGAGCGCTGTTTGAGAAACTACAGACTGATTTTTCGCTCGAGATAGGGGAGGGACGACTCGAACTCATCTCTGGTGACATTCGCACTTTTAATATCACCGCATTGCCTGGGGGTTACGCGCTCGTCGCGAATATCCCGTACTATTTGACCGGCGAGATATTCAGAATGTTTCTCTCCGCCGATAACCAGCCAAGCAGCATGACGCTTCTTGTGCAGAAAGAGGTTGCCAACCGTATTGTCGCGCGCGACAAAGAGAGCATCCTCTCCCTCTCGGTGAAGGTATACGGGACACCGAAGCGGGAGTTCATCGTGCCGCGCGGCGCATTTATACCCGCGCCAAATGTAGACTCGGCAGTACTCACCATCCACGATATCTCGCGCAAGCATTTTGCATCTCGCGCCGAGGAAGAGCGATTCTTCGTTCTCATTCACGCCGGCTTCGCTCACAAGCGCAAATTCGTCCGCTCAAATCTCGCCGACGCAGGACTTGCGGCCGACACTATCTCCGAGAAAGCGCGTGCTGAAGACTTGCAGCTTTCCGACTGGCTCACACTCGCCGTCCTTTAAAAGAAACCAGTAGCTGCACCAGTAGCTGGCTCTATGGTACCGAGCGGGGTAACGATGGGTATACATAAACTGGTTGGCGGAAAGCATCCATAAGGGGTCGTAATAGAGGGAATGAAGAATCCTCCCACAGAAATAGGGGGGCCGAGGGCACCTAGCGCCCACATGCCGGGCGCTAGGGAATAATTCGGGTACGCCAGTGACATCCCGATAGGCATCGTAAGAAACCCTCCGAGAGGAGCGGCAGAAGCGATATAGAGGGGGGCAAAGAGATGAAAATCAAATATAGGAGGGGTGGGAGTAGATTGGCAAGGAGTGGGGACAAAAGAAGGGATGCTGCAGGTGACGGGAAATATGAAGAGATCATGCCCTCCGAACGGGATTTGCGCGTGCGTGAGGGAAGGGAGCATAAACGCGCAACCTATAACAGAGCTGAGAGTGAGATTCTTCATAATCATAAGGTCATAGTAAAGGATTTCATCGTATCGGAGAACCCATAGTCACTGACAACATATACCGACATCGGAATGGCGACCGTGCCATGCGTGACCTTCGCGTATTCTCGGAGGCTCTCGGGAGAGAGCGTTACGCGCAGTGTTGTGCCGTCAGATGAAGGTACATTGTTGAATGTTTGATTGGTTGTAACGACTAGGTTGTTTTGCGCAGAGAAGCCCGAACCAGTAATTGTCAGTGTGCCCCCGTACCCAATATTTGCGGGAGAAACGCTCGTGAGGCGCACCGATGGGTTCTTCGGATCAGTAATGACAAACGATGTTGTGTTGGAGACCGTGCCACCAGTGCGAACGCCGATGTCGTAGCGACCCGGTGGAATTGGCGGGACGACAAATGAGTAATTCCCGAGAGAGTCTTTAGTCACGGAGCGGACAATATAGGTATTGCCGAAATAAACGACGCTGTTTGTTGAGATACCCTTCCCTGTAACAGTAACCGAGGTTCCCGGGATTGCAGATCGCGGCGCCGGCGTACCGAGCGTGACGCTCGGTAGATTTGCCGCGGTGATGGAAGGCAATGTGATTGGCTCGGAGCTCTGTGAGGCGACGCGAGAGGCAATAGCCGCGTTGACGGTGTCGGTGATTTTATTTTGAATGTTCGTCAGCATCTTGTCCCCGGCGTAGACATCAACCTTCTCCGTTTCCTTTACCAGATAGTCTGCCGCTGAAGAGGTGACGACCGCTGGCGGAGTGGTTAGGACAGGAGTAGCGGCGATCGTACTACCCGAGAGCATATTCAGTTTCGAGCGCGTCGAGACTCCAACATATCCGGTACCTGAAGTGAGACCGACAGGCGTGAGGATGTCGCCCGCATACTTCTCTTGGAAGCGCACCGCCGCCGCCGCAGTCAGCGACCCGAAATAATCGGTTTCATTCCCCGGCGAGCCCGGGCCAGTGCTCGCGATGCGGGTCGCGAGGTCTTGGTTCAGCACCTTTTGAAGCGCGAGCACCTGCGGACCGCTTGAGCCGCGCGAGAGATTGGTTGTAAATGCAGTTTGGCTTGTTTGCGCGCTCGCGTGGGTCGCGGTGAGGAGCAGAAGAAGGGCTGCGAAAAGGGAGAGGGAGCCGCGCATACCCTAGGATAGCATCCTGCGGCATATCATTAACACACCTCTCCACCACCGAACATTGACTCTTGCCTTTAAATGATGGTAGAATATGACTGGACTTTGGTCGTTGTAAACCCTTCAACCCTTTCCCGAGAGGTGCGATATGAGACGCTTTGCCAAGTTCGTGATCACCGCTCTCCTTGCGCCATTCTCCGTTTTTGCCTCCGACAACGAAGATGTGGTCAGGCCGAGGGAGGTAGGAGTTGCTCTTGTAGCTCCTGCCGTAAGCGACGGAAGATGTCGGCTCGAAGCTCCCGACATGAAGGACAGAATTCCTGTTCGCATTGAGGGGAAGATTGTTTCCTTGTTCCCCCGAGATGCCCAGGCGATTACGAATGCAGACGCAGGAAGTCTTCTGACCCACCTCTTCACCTTCGGTGCTACAACCATGGAAAAGAGCTTGTCTCTGAAAATAGATGGAGCGAAAGCCGCAATCCGGACGTCGGAGAAAATGCCGGAGTTCCTCGACCTCGTCATTCCTCCCGAGACTCCGCCGGAGAGGATGCTCTCCCTGGTTCGACTGATGGTGAAGGACCAATTCCGCGTGGTTCAAGTGGCAAGGCTATCGTCGAGCAGATTTACTGGCCATGCTGAAAGTCCGCGCGACTTTGGCGGAAATGCGCAGATACCCTTGGTGGCTGAAAAAGTCGTCGAAAAGTGTCTGTGGCGCGGGCGGGAATGGACCCACTACAAGGTGAGGCCCGCCATTCCGCTTGAAAAGGGAGAATACGGCTTCCTGATTTACCGGGTTGTCTACGATTTCTCGGTTGATTAGAAGATGCCGAAGCCCCAGTTGGCCGCAACAGTAAGTGCGGCCAACTTTTTATATACAAAACGGGCGACCTCAGGGAGGCCGCCCGCGCACTACTGTTCCGCTCATTCAACGCTCGAAGATGATGAACACATTCCCCCACGGGACGTGTACACGCCACCCTTGGCGAGCCATGGAGTTCAAGCAGTCTGCCACGGCGTCAGCGTTGGGGGCACCGCACTGTTTGACCGTGTACTCGTGTATCTTCCCCGACGTTGCCGCACTGGCCAAAGGGATAGACCCCTTCGCGAACCAGCCAAGAACCATCATGATGATGCAAAGAACTGCTGTTTTGCTGCGATTCATTTGTTAACCCTCCAAAAGTATGGAACTGCATGTCAGTCTGAACCCGACTAGCCAATAATATATCTCAGTTCCATTGACTGTCAAGTCGATATAATTTCATCGCAGAAGTAATACACCTTATGCCTCTCTACACGCTCTACCTGTCCTTTATGGCTGGTATACTTATACATAAGTATGGTGCAGAACACATCTCTTAATTGGCGCATTATAAGTGCAGCACTCTTCTCGGTGACGCTCATAATCGGCGCTTTCGTGCTCGCCCGCGGCATCGGGTCGCCGTCTCTAGCCGAGGCTTCGGTGGAGGCAGCCCTTCTGCAGGCGATAGCGACGAGGGACTCAAATGGAGACGGTCTGCCCGACTGGCAGAACGCGCTCTATGGTATCCCGCTTGATGCTCCAACGACCGACTACTTCAACCTCGGTATGACCAACGGCGAGGCAGTTGCGCGCGGGCTCATCGTGCCTAAAGCGGTCGCTGATATCGCGGTTGCCACCTCATCAGGTCAGTCGGTCATTGTTGACCCCTCGCTCCCGCCAACTTCTCCAGAAGGAACGCTCACCGATACCTTCGCCAAGAATTTCTTCACCCTCTATGTGAGCGCGAAGCAGGCGAGCGGAGGCACGCAGCTCTCACAAACGCAGATAGATATCCTCGCGAGCCAGGCACTCTCCTCACTCGCCGAAATGGTGACGGTCGCGCCCGACTATAAGTCGACGGAGGACATTACGGTGTCCGGTTCTGGCATAGACGCGCTCAAGGCATTCGCGGCGAGTGCAGAGGCGATCATCCAGAAGAATAGGAGCGCGGCCAATGTGACGAAGAGCGAACTTTTCTATTTGCAGGATGTTGTTGAGAGGGGAGACACCTCGGCACTCACCTCTCTCGTCCTAATGGCGAAGATGTATCGTGATATTGCGGTCGGGCTCGCCGCGCTCCCTGTCCCTACCGAGCTCGCCGCGAGTAATCTCGCGCTCATCAACCAGATGATGCGTACAAGCGGGATTGCGAGCGACTTCGCGCGCGTGAACACCGACCCGCTCGCGGCGATGTTCGCGCTCGAACAGTATACTTCTGTCAGCCAATCGGCGGATCAGATACTCGCTGAGATGGGCACTGTGTACGCTCGTTTGGATATCACCCTTCCCGCGGGCGCACCAGGCGCACTATTCTTAGCTTCTCTCGCGCAATATCGCCCCGCCGTGAATGCTCAAGCACCATGAGTAAATCCCTCGCCGCCCACATAGTTGCGGTCCTCCTCATTGTTACGGTCGTCATTCCGGCGACTTTCTTCATCGCACCCCAGAAAGTTGTAGCGCAAAGTACAGCCAGCTGCCTCGGAAGTGCGCTCGGAGGAATTTATTCTTTTGTAACAGGCATGTTTACGGGTGTTCCTACAGCCCCATCAGATGCACAGGGCAACGGCGTTACGACGGGTGCAACATTAGGTGATTGTATTAATAATGTCATTATTAAGCCGCTTGCGCGCCAGCTGATACACCAGATTATTAAAGCGACGACCGCGAGCATCATCAATTGGATTAACGGCGGCAACGGCACGGGCCAACCAAGCTTCGTATTAAACCTCTCTCTGCACCTGCAGGCCGTGAGCGACTCGGTCGCGCTCCCCTTCATCAATCAGCTTCAGCGGGTGACTAATCCTGCATTTGCCGCGGGGATAGCGTCGTCGCTTCTGACGAAGTACGCGTTCGGGACGAGCGTCGGCGGCTTCCTCGCATCAAGTCAAGGCACGCTCGGCCGGTATTCGCCGAATCAAAGTGCGTTTGTCGCAGGTAATTTCTCGCAGGGCGGTATCCCTGCATGGTTCGCGCTCACGACGCAGGATAATAACAATCCGTATATGGTTGCAGCAGCAGCAGCCGGTAAGACTGATAGTCTCGTGAATCAGGCGGTCACCAATCGCCGGCAGGACCTCGTGCAAGGAAGAGGATTCCTCTCATGGTGCGGAACGAGCAGTACGGGCGGAGGCGGTTCCAGCATCACGCCCACTGCTGCATGTAGAAATGAAGATGGCTCCGAAGGAAATGTGAAGACACCGGGCGTCGCCATTCAGGACTATGTTAAAGACGCGCTCGGCTCTGATATGGCTGCGCTCATCAACCCCACTGATATTGACAGTGCTATCGCGCAAATATTCGGAGCGGCGCTCCAGCAGACGATGAACAGCATCTTCGGCGGCGGAGGTCTCTTCGGCGCGTCGCAGACAACCAGCATCAGACCGACCGCAATCACAACTGCTCTGCAGACAGCCGCAATCACGAATGCATCTATGATATCCGATGTTAATGCGACTGCAGGCGCAGCGACCGCGCGTCTCCAGGCGTACACGCTCGCGTGGAATACTATCGGGAACGCAGCAGGCACTGCGCAGAGCAGTCTCACCTCCCTTAAGTTCACCTGCTCTACACAGGCGAGCGCCGCAGACTCGGGACTCGCTGCGGTCGCTGCGGTCGCCGCGCAGGTGCAGACGGCACTAAGCGCGGTATCAGGCACCCAGACGCTCATACTCCAAGTCCAGCAAGACGCGCAGGACACCACGGCCGCAGGAAAGGCGAAGCTCAATACCGATTTGGCGGCACTCGCCGCGGCACCGCCCACTAACGCACAAGTATCAAGCGCGCAGGTAGACGCCGCGACAACCGGTGCTGCTACCGCAAGTCCGGCGGGCTCGCTCACCGTCTCGGGCGGCACGCTCGTTGACCGGATGAATCTTCTCAATTTCAACGCTACCGCGATGCTTACCGACCCGGTCGCGTGCCCGGCCCCATAAATATGAAACGCTTCTTCTCACTCTCGCTCCTCACCCTGACGCTACTCATAAGTACCGTGGGTATGGCGCCCGTGGTACACGCACAGGGGGTCTCCTGTTCGACAGCAGGATCAGATCCCGATACTTGTATTCCAGACGGACCGGACACAGCCGTAGGAGGTGAAGGAGTAGTCAATCCTCAGGCGGCAGGAGCAATTTCCGAAGGAGAGAAAGCGCCAGCCGCGAAAGAAGGAGATCCTGCCGACGCCTACGGCAGTGTGATGCAGTGGATTCTCAAGCTCTTCGCGTGGCTCCTCGGCGTCGCCGCGCTCACCCTCAACTACGCGGTCTACTACACAGTCGTGATGATGGGAAGCTATGTGAAAGATCTCTCCGCCATCGGCGTCACGTGGACTATTCTGCGCGACATCGGCAACATATTCCTCATCTTCGGTTTCCTCGCGGTCGGTGTCACGACCATTCTAAATGTGGACTGGTACGGCAAGGGGACCAAGATGCTCCCAATGATGTTTATCGCGGCAGTCTTCCTCAACTTCTCGCTCTTCTTCACCGAAGCAATTATTGACACGGGGAATCTCTTCGCAACACAGTTTTATACCCAGATTATCGGCGGCGGCCAGATACCGCCCCCGTCCTTTTCTCTGACGAGCGTCAATCAGGAGGGGATTTCAAACAAAATTATGAATAAGCTCGGTCTCCAGACGCTCTATGGCGACGGCACCGCGAACACGGCAATATTCAAAGGTGCTAATTCGTGGATCGTCGGCTTCATGGGGGTCATCCTCTTCATC
This sequence comes from uncultured Candidatus Saccharibacteria bacterium, assembly GCA_964418065.1. Lineage (GTDB taxonomy): Bacteria > Patescibacteriota > Minisyncoccia > Phycocordibacterales > Phycocordibacteraceae > C7867-001. Next base: position 11,333 of record CAYQJR010000016.1, read on the forward strand.
GTGACGGCCTTCGTATTCTTCACGCTCGCTTTTGTACTCATCGCGCGCTTCGTCATTCTCATATTCCTTATCATTCTCGCACCAGTCGGCTTCGCAGGGCTCGCCGTGCCGATGCTGGCGAAGCGGGCAGGTGAGTGGTGGAGCAAGCTCTTCGAGCAGACGATTACTGCGCCGATTCTTATGCTGATGCTCTATGTGGCGCTCGCGGTTATCACAGATGTTAAGTTCCTCACCGGCTTCGGCATGCAGACCATCACGGGGGGTGCTGCCACTGGCTTCGTGGACAACTACAATCTGGTTGGTTTCGGGAGCTTCATACTCTCCTTCATCGTGGCGATGGGGCTTCTCATCGTGGTCGTCATCCAGTCCAAGAATCTCTCCGCCTTCGGCGCCTCCTGGGCATCAAAGACCGCCGGCGCCCTCACCTTCGGCGCGACCGCGTGGGCTGGTCGGACAGGTATTGGCTGGGGAGCTAACCGAGCCGCGAAGTATCTCCGCAGCACAAGACTTGGGCGTGTGCCGTTGGTTGGAACTGGTATCGTGAAGGGTTTTGATAAGGTTGCCTCAGGGAGTTTCGATGTGCGCGGCGCTACCTTAGGGGGTGGACTCAAAGCCGCAGGCATTAATGCAGGAGACGCGCAAAAGGGCGGATACAAGGCAGACCTCAAGGAGCGTATTGAATCAAGAACAAAGTATGCAGGCGAACTCAAGGGTCGTGAGCTTACAGATATGGAGAAGGCTCGACAGGCAATCCTTCAGAAAGAGATTGCCGATGAAAATAAAAAGCTTAATGAGGCACGGATGCAGTTTGCTCGTACCAAAGACCCAATGTTCCAGACTCAAATCTCGGTCTTGGAACATAACTTGGCCCCCCTTACGAAAGAGCTAGACGATTTGGAGAGAGTAACTGACAAGGGCGCTCAGCGTAAGTATGCGGGCAATCTCGAACTAGATTACCTCGGTCTTAGCAAGGACTCATTCTTTAATAAGTATATTAATCTTGCGGCGAACACCGAGGCGGCAAAGAAAATACGAGATGAGGCTAAGAAATCTTCTGATGACAAGACCATGGATGCGTTCAAGAAAGCACTGAAGAAAATTGGCGAAGAAGAAAAGCCTGAAGAGAAGAAAGAGGAAAAGAAAGAGGAGGAAAAGAAGCCTGAACCGCCGAAGGCATAACTAAATTATGAATCCAGATGAAAAGACACTAACGCTCGAAGAAAGCATCAAACAAGTGATGCAGACCTTGCCGCCGGTTATCCGCGCGTACCTTGCAGAAGGGAAGTACACAATGGTCGCGAAGGGACTGATGTCTAAATATGGTCTGCGCATAGACCAGGGGGGCGTGCTTGAGCGAGAGATAATGCTGCTCCTTATGGGCATTGAGAATCCCGATGACTTCACCAAGGCGCTCGCGACCGAAGCTCGGCTCGACCAGAAGATGATTAGTGGCATCGTGCAGGACATCAATACTCAAATATTCATTCCGCTTCGCGAAGCAGAGATGAAAGGGAAGACAGGAGGAGTACCGGCACCCGCGCCACAGCCCGCGCGACCGGCGAGTGTAGGTGTGCCGCGGTATGCACCGCCCGCTACAGTGCTCCCTCCGCAGAGGAGCTACGCGCCGCCGCCGCAGTCTCCACGCTATGCGAATCAGCAGGACGATGCCGCTGTGAACGCCTTTGTTCATCGCGTAGAGCCGAGCCCTGCGACCACGCCCCCCCAACCACCTCCGCCCCCGTCCATCTCTGTTATTAAACCCCCACCCGCACCTCCTGCTGTTGAGCAGCGTCCAGGACCGCCGCCGAATCTCCCCGGCGCAGTTGCACCAAAGTCAGACATCCTACCTCCCGCACCGAAGGCACCCCCACCCGCTCCCGGCGGCATAGACCCCTACCGCGAACCGTTGTAACAGTTGCGTTCTCGTCCGCTCTTATATATAGTGCCTATATCCCGCGTTCGCGGGTTTTCTAAACCCAATGTCCACTATTAATCAGCTGTCTCGCAAGGGACGGAAGAGTAAATCAAGAAAGACGAGCGTACCCGCGCTCGCCCGCGGCTTTAACGCGCTCTCCAACCGCCCCACCTTCTACCCCTCACCCTTCAAGCGCGGCGTCTGCACCAAGGTAACCACCAAGACGCCTAGGAAGCCGAACTCTGCTATCCGTAAGATTGCCCGTGTTCGCCTCACCAACGGGATGGAAGTGACGGCCTACATCCCCGGCGAAGGGCACAACCTCCAGGAACACTCGGTCGTGATGCTTCGCGGCGGCAGAGTAAAGGATATCGGTGTCCAATACACGATTGTCCGCGGCAAGCTGGACACTGCAGGTTTGGAGAAGCGCCGCCGCTCCCGCTCACGCTACGGCGCGAAGCGTCCGTCTGCTAAATAAGTATGCGCCGTCCCCTTAAACGAAAGCGTACATGGCGACCCGACCTGAAATACGGTTCGGAGACGCTCACGCGCTTCGTCAATGTTGTTATGTGGGATGGGAAGAAGGATACCGCGCGTGCCGTCGTCTATGATGCTCTCGCCGAGATTGAGAAGGGAGGCGCCAACCCGCTTGAGACCTTTGAAGCGGCGCTTCGTAATGTCTCGCCGCTTATGGAGGTGCGCTCGCGTCGCGTCGGTGGAGCCAACTACCAGGTGCCGCGCGAAGTCCCGCAGAACCGCCGTCTCGCGCTCTCGTTCCGCTGGATTATCGCTGCAGCCCGTGCGAAGAAGGGCAAGCCAATGGCCGAAAAGCTCGCGGCAGAACTCCTCCTCGCTTCTAAGAATGAGGGCGATGCTATCAAGAAGAAGGACGAGATGCACCGCATGGCAGACGCCAACAAGGCTTTCGCTCACTTCGCGTGGTAAGATTTGAGGAGCGCTCGGCGCATTTTATTTTTGTAAATCATGAACCGCGACTATCCGCTTGAGAAAGTAAGAAATTTCGGCATCATCGCGCACATTGATGCGGGCAAGACGACCACGAGCGAGCGCGTCCTCTTCTATACCGGCAGCCAGCACAAGATCGGCGAGGTGCACGAAGGAAGCACTACGACCGACTGGATGGAACAGGAGCGCGAGCGCGGAATCACCATCACCGCCGCGGCCATCACCTGCTTCTGGACCAAGACCGACGAGCCGGACAAGAAAGACACGACGAAGAAGTTCCGCTTCAATGTTATTGATACGCCCGGACACATAGATTTCACCGCCGAGGTGAAGCGCTCCATGCGCGTGCTAGACGGAGCCATCGTTGTTTTCGACGGTGTTGCGGGAGTGGAGCCGCAGTCAGAGACCAACTGGCGTTATGCGGACGAGGCGCAGGTGCCGCGCGTCTGCTTCATCAATAAGCTGGACCGCACGGGCGCTTCGTTTGAGAATTCATACGCGAGCATTCTTGACCGGCTGTCGCCGAAGGCGATCCGCATGCAGATTCCTATCGGGGAAGAAGCGGCGCACGAAGGAGTGGTAGACCTTCTCACCATGAAGGCGTTCACCTTCTCGGGGAATATGGGCGAAGAGGTGATTCCTGGTGAAATTCCGGCGAATCTCCTTGAGGATGCGAAGAAGTATCGTGCTCAACTCGTTGAACGCATCGTTGAGCAGGATGATGCAGCGATGAGTGCCTACCTTGAAGGCAAGGAACCATCGCTTGAGGAGTTGAAAGCTATTTTGCGTAAGGCAGTTATTACCAATCAGATTTTCCCCGTTTACACCGGCTCTGCACTGAAGAATAAGGGCGTTCAGCTCGTGCTGGATGCGGTGGTGGACTATCTCCCGTCGCCTTTGGACCTCAAGCCCGCCACCGGCACCAACCCGAAGACCGGAGAGCCGATAGAGCGCCATGCGTCAGACGACGAGCCCTTCTGCGCGCTCGCGTTCAAGCTCCAGACCGATCCGTTTGTCGGCGCACTGACCTTCTTCCGCGTATATTCGGGTACGCTCACCGCTGGCACCTATGTCTACAATTCCACCACGGGCTCCAAGGAGCGCATCAGTCGCATCGTCCGGCTCCAGGCCGACAAGCGCGAAGAGGTGGCGAAGGTGTTCACCGGAGAAATCGCCGCCGCGGTGGGACTTAAAGATACGAAGACCTCGCACACACTCTGCGACGAAGCGAACCCCATCCTGCTTGAAGAGATTAAGTTCCCAGAACCGGTGGTTTCGCTCCGCATTGAGCCCAAGACGAAGGCCGACCAAGAGAAGATGGGTGTCGCGCTGCGCAAACTCTCGGATGAGGACCCGACCTTCCGCATCAAGACCGACGAAGAGACGAATGAGACCATCATCTCCGGCATGGGCGAGCTCCATCTGGAAATTCTCGTTGACCGCATGAAGCGCGAGTTTAATGTCGTGGCGGATGTGGGCAAGCCGCAGGTGGCGTACCGCGAGACTATCCAAGGCTCGTCTGAAGCGGAAGGGAAGTACATCAAGCAGACCGGCGGCCGCGGTCAGTACGGACATGTGAAGATCCGCATGAAGAAGATGGAGCCGGTTGACCCGGAGAAGAAGGTCGCGAAGAATGTTACCCGCGAAGACCACTTTGAATTCATCAATAACATCAAGGGCGGCGTTGTCCCGCAAGAATTTATTGCGCCAGTGGAAAAGGGGCTTCGCGAGGCAATGAGCCGCGGCTTCCTCGCCGGCTTCCCGATGGTGGACATTTCTATAGATCTCTACGATGGCTCGTACCACGATGTGGACTCCTCTGAAATCGCCTTCAAGATTGCGGCGTCCATGGCGTTCCAAGAAGCGGCACAGAAGGCGAAGCCCGTCATCCTTGAGCCGATTATGCGGGTAGAGGTTATCGTCCCCGAGCAGTTCATGGGGGATATCACCGGCAACATCTCCGGCAAGCGCGGTCAGATAGAGGGGATGGAGGAGCGCGGGCTCCTTAAGGTGGTGAAGGCCAAGGTCCCGCTCTCGGAGATGTTCGGTTACACAACGACGCTCCGCTCCATGACCGAGGGGCGCGGAAGCATGACGATGGAATTT
>CAYQJR010000017.1:0-15957 GCA_964418065.1 uncultured Candidatus Saccharibacteria bacterium
ATCGCCCTTAGAGACGACATACTGCTTCCCGCCAGACTTGATTACGGCCACTTCCATAGTCCCTAGAATATAACATTCTCCTGTATAAAACACAAGTCGGCGCGTAAACGCCGACTTGTGTTGGATCTGAGACTAGGTTTATTCGTTAGGGGTCCCGGGGTCTGCCAGAACAAAGGTGCCTCGCCCTCTGTAGGCACTCAGGGGTGCAGTGTTCCTTGAGACTACGTCTAACCCAACTAACCGGGAATCTTTGTTAGAGATACCGTCCTATTGTCCGGGACGATGCGGGTTGCCAAGGATTAACCTTACGAACCTCCTCAATCGTCTCAGTCCTGATGCAGGTATAGCAGAATCATTCGGTTCAGTCAATCACATTTCTGTGGAAAACCTCTTATTCGTCACTCGTCCCGGGTCGATCAAGGAGTCCTGACTCTATATCCATTTTTTCACCTGTGATGCGGTAGACATCCTTGTCTATCTTGCCGAGCTCTTTGTAGCCAGCATTGTAGTGACTAACCGAAGTACCAAGCGAGACACCGAGTTTACGATAAAATTCTTCCCACGAACCAATGTGCTTCCCTAGTTCACCCACACGCTGTTGTATCTCCACTGCTTTCTTCTCTATCTGGAGCGCCTTCAGTCCCTGCATCACGGTCTGCAGATATGCGAGAAAGGAAGTCGGCGAGACGATAATCACCTTATACTTGCTTGACGCGCGCTGAATGAGATTCTCATCTTCTCCTCCGCCCACTTGATTGGTCAGCAAGTCGTAGTAGATGCCTTCGGAAGGGATAAACATGAAAGCGAAATCCATCGTCCCTTCCTCGGGGCGGATGTATTTCGCTGTCTCTTGTATACGCGTCTTAAGGTCATTCACAAAAGCTTTTTCGGCATTGGCGCGCTCGGGACTGCCCATTTGTGTACTTACGAATCGGTTGTAGTTATCCAGCGAAAACTTGGAGTCTATCGGAACGATTTTATCGTTCACAAACACAGCCGCATCTACAATCTCACCGTTCTTAAATGGGTACTGGATCTGATACATCCCTGGCGGGAGCACATTCTTCAAGACGGTTTCCAAGTAATACTCACCGAGAATGCCACGCTGTTTTGGATTCTTGAGGAGATCCTGTAACGACTGTAGTTGTTCGGCAAAGCTTTGTGTTTGCCGACCAATTTCTTTTACCGAGGTCACTTCTTGGGTGATTTCCTTGATAAGACGGCTGGACTCCGAAAACTGTCGATGCGCGCTCTCTTGCATTGCTTTAGAAGATTCTGCTACGCGCGCGTCAAGCGTCTTTTCAAGATTCTGGAGTTGCTGTTGCAGGAGAACCATACCGCTTCCCTCTTCATTTGGGGCATTGCGCTGGCGGAAGATGAAATACAGACCGATACCTTGCACGATGACCACAGCAAGAACCGCGATGAAGATGGTGAGCATGTCCATGCCTATAGTATACTTCACGCTATGGCTATCCACGAAACCCTGAAGAAATCCATTCCCGACGCGATGCGGGCGCGGGACGAGGTCCGGCTCCGGACCCTTCGCTCGCTCGTAACAGCGATGACGAACGAGGTCGTCGCCAAGAAGCGTAAGCCCGATGAGCTGCTTGCCGACGAGGAGGCGCTCGCGGTCCTCAGGCGCGCCGCGAGCCAGCGCAAGGACTCTATAGACCAGTTCACCAAGGGCGGCCGCCCCGAGCTCGCTGAGCCCGAGAAGCTTGAGCTCGCTATTATTGAGTCATACCTCCCCCAGATGATGTCCCGCGACGATATTATGCCTATCGCCCAGAAGAAAATGGCGGAGTTGGGGGTCACAAGCAAAGCTGATGCAGGCAAATTCACCGGCGCACTGATGAAGGAATTAAAGGGCAAGGCCGACGGCGGCGACGTTAAGGCAGTTGTTGATTCTCTTCTTTCGTGATATAATACTAACGGCTGTGTTCATTGAGTGCGCGCTTTTTGCGTGCCTACCGGCTACACCCTACTAAAATCACAACGAGAGGTCTGAAATGACGAAGAGACGAGTTAGTGGAGTTGGAATTGCTGTGTACCCAGCCCATATTCCGCGGGATGGGAAGGTGCATGTCGGGGTCTGGGTCTGTCATCCAATTCCGGGTGAACAGCGCACCAGACTGATGAGCCTCAACGAAACCGCGGGGTTCGGACATGTCCGTGTGTGCTCTAGGGCCAAGAGGACAACGGTGATGTACATTGGCCCGGTGGCCAAGATGGAAACCGAGACGCACAGAACCCCCCACCAAATCGCCAAGCGCCTGGCTCGGGCTGTCCGGGAAGTGGTCGGGATCAAGACCGAAATCCGGAGACTCCGAAACACCGCTCTAGTAAGCAAAGCACTCGCTATCTAGAGCCGGTGCGTCCAAATCGGCACCTCCGTGGTGCCGATTTTCATTTTTGGACAACTTGCTATTTGAATAGGGCTGCTGTTTAATAAAGGTCGGGATTATAACCGAAGAGGAACCATATATATGGGAAAAATGGAACGACCGGACTTTGTTCGAAAAGCGATAATCGAGGGCGACCGCGAAACTTTAAGCGCGCTGGGTAAGAAGGGTGCCGAAGTGAGTCTTTCGCACCGACAGCAGAGAGAAGACTTGAGAAAGGCGCTAAAAGCGGAGGAAGCAGTAAGGGTCGCCCGAGAAAGAGCAGAATTGGAGACTATTAGTCCCGACGGCGACGTCCTCCCTCCGGACCCGAAGGTTATCGAATCGTTCAAGAAACAGCAGTAGGCGCGCGGGCAGAGTTACGGCTCCCCGCGCGTTTTTCATACTTCCCTCTTATTCTCTTTTTTGTTATAAAACAGCTACGGCCTTATCGTCTAGCGGCTAGGACACATCCTTCTCAAGGATGGAACCGGGGTTCGATTCCCCGTAAGGTCACACTTTCTGCTTCCACTTCTCTTCTTGACGCACGAGGAGCGAGACATCAGACGGGTTGGCGAGAAGCGCTTCTACAACACGCTCGGTGCGGATAGACTGGGAACCCTTGACCAGAATCACGTCTCCTTCCCGTACAACATTAGCAAGCGCGAGTCCCGCGCTCCGCGCGGTATCAAACTGCATTGTCTGGGAATCCTTAGCGCCGAGAGAGAAGGTGCGGGCGCGGATGCCGACAGTAACAATGATGTCAGCAGATATGTTTGCGGATACGGCAATCCGCTCATGTTCCATCACCGAGTAGCGCCCCAACTCCAGCATATCGCCGAGGACCGCGATGCGACGCTTCGCGTGCGGGAACGCCTTCAGTGTCTCAAGCGCCTCTGCGACAGCCGCGGGCGAAGCGTTGTAGGAGTCGTCAATGATGACTGAGCCGTTCTTCCCTGCGAAGATGCGCCCGCGGCCGGGCGGCGGCTCGTAATTCTCGAGTGCCGCGAGCGCCTTGGTAAGCGGGACATGGAGCGCGTGCGCGGCGGCAAGAGCTGCCGCCACCGCAAGGAGCTGGGTCTTGCCAACAGACCCTTTCACCACGACGCTATGCTCTTCACCGTCCACCTGCACGCTCGCGCGCATACCGACCACCTTCCCCTCCTCTTCATAAAAGCCGATATCGCTCACAGACACGGTTGCGTTGGGCGCGTCCCCATAGGAGATAATGCGCGCCCCGATGCGCATTGCGTTATCAAGCGCGTATGTATCATCAGCGGGAATGATGAGTGGTGCGCCCGGAGGTAGCGCATACGCAGGGGAAAATTCCTCCTCCTGCACGGCTTCAGGCGAAGCATACGCCTCCACATGTACCGAGATGTCAGGCAGGCGGGTCACCACGACGATATCGGGGACGACAATCTTCAGTATCTGTGCGAGATTGCCCGGCTTCTCCGACCCCACCTCAAGCACGAGCAGATTCGGATAATGGTTCGGAAGGAGCAGAAGTCCGACAGCGCTCTTCATCACGCCCATCCAGGCGAGAGGGTTCCTCCACGGGTTCCGCGCATCAAGGATGGTGAAAGGGACGCCGAACTCGCTATTGAAGCTTTTTTCGCTCTTGCGCAGGAAGAAGTTTGGCGCGAGCGCGGCGGCAACCGCATCTTTGGTTGAAGTCTTCCCTACCGAGCCCGTTATCATCACTACGCGCGGGCGGTACCGGCGTACGACGGCTCTCGCAAGAAAAGCAAGAATGAAAACAACGATTGGCTTGAATATATCCTTCATGGCGTCGGGGCGGCGATGCCGCGATCGGGCGGTACTTGGTAATAGTCTATGAGGAAGTGGACGAGGTCAAGGAAGGTGGCGTCAAGCGTCTCTGACGCGTACTGAACGCCCTTCGGGTCGTTCGTGTAGAGCAAAATAATGAATCGCGGGCTGTAGGAGGGGAAGAAGCCGACGAAGGAGTGGAAGAAACGGTCAGTATAATAGCCGCCGCGCCCGTCAGTGAGCTGTGCGGTCCCGGTCTTCGCCGCCACCGACATCGTGGGAATAATCGCTTTTCCGTTCTCAAGCTTCTCATCAACAAGTTCGGTCATCATCACCGCTACTTCGCGCGCGGCCCTCGCGCCGAAGACTGGTGTCCGCTTGCTCCAGTCGAGCTCCCGCATGATGCCGGAATTCAGGCGCACGGCGCTCACCAGATGCGGTTCTACCATAACGCCGCCATTGGCTAATGCCCCGAGCGCACGAATCATCTGTATCGGCGTTTCCGCAATGCCCTGTCCGTAGGCGGCGGTATCGTAGCCGATTTGCTGGGGCTTGGTGAGATTGGAGAGGAGCGCATGCCCCTCACTCGGCTGGTCAATATTCGTCTTTGTCCCGAAGAAAGAGGTGAAATATTTGCGGAATGCGTCCTGTCCGAGCTCGGTTGCGACCCACGCAGCACCGACATTCAGCGACTGCAGGATAATTTCATCCACCTTGATAACGCCGCGCGCCTTTAGGTCCCAGTTGCAGATTTCTCTCGTATTTACCGTAATGCAGCCCGTGTCGTTGTAGGTTGTGTGCGGCGTGATAACACCCGCGTCAAGCGCGGCGGCGAGCGTGAGCGGCTTCATGATAGAGCCGAATTCATGCACCTGTTCAACGAGCGGATTCCCGAGCAAAAGCGGGTTGACCGAGCTTAAGTCGTTCCCGTCGTACGACGGGAACGAGGTAATCGCGATAATCGCACCGGTCGCAGGATCCATAATGATGCCAGCCGATTCCTTGCTCCCGTATTTCCGGTTCAGCTTCTCAATATTATCCTCAAAACGCGTCTGCACTTCCGGCTCAATGGTCGTTATAATGTCGCCTTCGCGAACATCGGTGGTGTTAACGAGCAGGTCGCCGACATTTGAAAAGAGTTCTGCGAAGAAATTCTTATAGAGTCCGTTTCCCGAGCGGGAAAGGACTCCGTCGTAGGTCGCTTCAATACCGGTCTGGCCAACGAGCGTGTCGCCTGAACCATAGGAGACAATGCCGATGGATTGTGCGGCGAGCGATCCGCCCGGATAGTAACGCCAGCTCTCGCGCAAAACTTGGATGCCGGGAATCTCTTTAGCTGAAAGCGAGCGTCCCGCGGCTTCCGAGAGGTGGTGCGCCACTTCTATATAGACCTGATTCTTCTTCGCGGAGGCGGCGAAGAACGCGTCGCGCGTAAGCGTTGAGGAAGCGACAGCTGTAATTTCCGCGTATGCCGATTCGGGATTCGCGAGCGTTTGCGGATTTATCGCGACGAGGAAGCCGGTTGCGAGCGTCGCGGCAGAGATGAGCGTCCCGTCCTTGCGGGTGAAGTAGATAGCGCCGCGGTCAAAGAGTCCGTTCCCGCCTGAAGCAAACTGGCGGTCAGCTTTTTGCGCATACGAAGCCCCGTGTACGATCTGGACGAAGTAGAGGCGCAGAAGTATGCAGAGCGCGACAAGAATAATGAATGCGAGAACCAGACGAATGCGGGAGCGGAACTGTGCGCGCATAGTCCCTTATCTTGAGGCCGTGACGCCTCGCGCCCGTACGAATGTCTGAGTGAGCGGCTTCGTATATCCTGCCGCACGGTAGTCTGTGCTCGTAATACGGGCAATCGATGCGAGGTACTCTGCCTCAAGTACGGCAATCACAGATTCATCCTTCTTGACCGACTGGGAAAATTCAATCGTGAGGGTCGCATAGCTCATGACTACGGCAATAAGACCGATATAGACGACAAGGAGCGTGCCGACAGCGGCGTACGAGAGCGACAGTATAGAAAACGGGAGGTGCATGCGGAGTCTAGACATAGGCGAGTCTGGCGGGAACAGCGCCCAGAGATCCCGCGGAAACAGAAGCGGAGCTGCGCTCAAATACCCGCAATTTTGCGCTACGCGCACGGCGATTCTTGTGTATCTCCGCACGCGTAGGCACGATCGCCTTTTTCGGCACAAGGATGCCGCGACCCGCCTCAGCCGCGTCCCGGAGCATGTTTTTCACAACGCGGTCCTCAATACTATGGAAGGCGATGACCGCGAGGCGCCCGCCGGGAGCGAGTGCGGAAAGCGCGGCCGCGAGGCCTTCCTTCAGAGCGCCAATCTCGTCATTGACCGCAATGCGCAGCGCCTGGAAAGTCTTGGTGGCCGGATGTGTCTTGCCCTTTTGGTACCAGCGCGGCGTGCCAAGCAGGATGGCGGCGACAAGCGCGCCGGTCGTGAGGATACGCTCTTTAGCGCGCGCAACAACAATGGCGTGCGCAATCGGGCGTGCAAAGCGTTCTTCGCCGTAGGTGAAGATGAGGTCCGCGAGGTCCTCTTCTGAAGAGGAGTTCACGATATCGGCGGCGGTCTCTCCGCCCTCGCCGTACGTCATTAGGAGCGGCTCATCGTTCTGGAAAGTGAAGCCGCGCGGAGACGCGATTTGATATCCGCTCCACCCGAGGTCAAAGAGGATCTTGTTGACGGTGCCGACGCCCAGCCGCTCAAGGATGCGGGTGAGATTGCGGAAGTTATCGTTTACCAGATTCGTAACGGGGCGCTCGGGACGGCGGTCAAGCGCGTACGCTTCTCGGGCACGCTCCACCGCCGCAGGGTCGGCATCAATACCGATAAGCACGCCTCCCTCCCCAAGCGAGGAGAGCAACTTTGTAAAATGTCCCGCGCCGCCGAGCGTCGCGTCCACAACCGTGTCGCTCTCTGCAATAGCGAGCGCTCGAAGCACTTCATTCGTGAGTACAGAGTCGTGGCGGGCCTCCATACTAGCGGGTGTCGCCGATCTTCTCGGCGAAGGCGTCGGCATCGCGCTCAATGCCTGCGGTATAGGTCTTCCAGGCGGTCTCATCCCAGACCTCAATACGGTTCGCGACACCAGCGATGACCGTCTTTGATTTCAACCCGGCGAAACTCTTCAGGTGATCAGGAATCAGCACGCGACCAGCGGCATCGACCTCTGCCTCCATCGCGCCAGAAAGAAACAGTCGCGCGAGTCCGCGCGCGGCGGCCGTCCCGCCCGCGTGTACTGCGCGGCTCTCTGCCTCCTTCTTCCACGCCGCTTTGGGATAGACGAAGAGACAATGGTCAAGGCCGCGCGTGAGTACCACGGCGCGGCCGAGATCCTTCCGGAATTTCGCCGGAAGCGAGATGCGGTTCTTGGGGTCAAGCGTGTGCAGGTATTCTCCGATGAACATACGAAATCGATGGGTAGAACGAGGAGACAGGCCACCACTCCCGCCTCTCCACTTCATCCCACTGAGATGTTATTCTACACCACTCTCCCCCACTTTTTGTATGAAGGTTATCCCCATATGCGAAACCGGCGCGGCCCGGGGCCGCGCCGGAACAAAGTGCCGATGCTTATTCTACGGCTTCTTTTAAGCGTTTAATGACGAAATGGCGCGAGAGGCCGGCGAGAAACCACCCTGCCTTCGGGCCTGAATCGCGAGAGAGGAAAATGCGGTACATGGCTTGGAAAAGCTCTTTGGGTTGTATCGGGACCTCGGTTTTCATTTCGTGGAGACGCAGGTGAATCTCCTCACCCGTGCGCTCGCCCGCCTGCAGATATTCAGCAAGCATTCCGAGCGCTTTCTTCTGGGCGTCCGAAAGCGAGACTTCCGACATCTCTTCCTGCAGCACATATTTAAATTCTTCAGGCGCGTAGGTCGCGAGCCAGAACTTCGCTGACTTCGCACGCACCTCAAGCGCACGCGACTCTTCCTCGGTCAGTGCCTGTCCTTTCACCCGTGCAGCTTCTTCGGCAAGAGACAGGTGCGCCATCTGCACGATAAACGCCACCTCGCGAAAGCGCATCTGCCACGGTGCGGAGAGTGCTGCACGATTCTTGGGAAGTTCAGAGAGCGCATAGAGGCGCGTACGGTCGTCCGCGGCGCCTGCACGCACGCTCTCTCCAAGCTCGTCATACCAGTCATACAGACGAGGTACCGATTCGCCGGATGGGTCAACATCAATCTGTTCGCGGATATCCTTCCCGATAAGCGCGAGGCGAAAGAGCTCCGGCGGAAAGAGGTCGGACATATCTTTGGCAGAACTTCCCCGCCCTTTTGACGATGACATCTTCTTCCCGCCCACGAGGAAGAACTCGTACGGGATATCAAAGGGCGGTTCGGCCCCGAACACTTCGCGACAGATGTGATTCGCCACGTCTCGCGAACCCCCGCGAGTGGAGTGATCTTTTCCCCCTCCTTCAATGTCAACGCCTCGTGCGATCCACTTCGCCGCCCAATCCGCCTTCCAGAAGAGTTTTGCCGCGCCCTTCCACGGCGCAACACGGCCGCTCTTGCCGCAGCTCACCGTCTCATCTGGATTGCGGTCGCAGGTGTAGCCGATGGTCTCTCCGTCATAGTCGTACGCGCGGGTGGTCATCATCTTCCCGCAATTCTCGCAGACAACCGAGACGGGAAGCCACGACTCATCCTTCACTGAACCTGAAACTTCTTTCAAGATACGGCGGATGTCAGCGGCCCGTTCGAGCGCCGTTTTCATCAGCGCATCCATCTTGCCAGACTGATAAAACTCGCTTGCGCGATAGTAGGTCGGCGAAAAGCCCGCCTTCTTATGTACCTGAACGAATTCGTCGCCGAAGTATTCTGCATAATTCGAAAATCCCGCTTCGGGGCTCGGGACTCCGTAGAGCGGCTTCCCTAAATGTCCGCGGAATGTGTCAGCGTCAAGGTATCCGGGGATTGAATCAAAGGGGTCAAAGTCATTGAGCTCATATTGAAAAGTATTCGGGATGCCGTATTCGGAAAGGATTTCAGCCATAAGCCCGTGGATGGCGACGCCGCGCATGCTCCCAACATGGACGCGGCCCGAGAGCGTCTTCTCGTCGCGAATGAGAAATGTCTTCCCATCCTTTGGTGTACACGTATCCCGTATCTCACCCGCTATGCGGTCGGCCCATAACATTTGCTTACTTTAGCATGAGCCCGCAAACAGCAAAAAGCATGTTGAATCGGCCTAGCGGCCCGAGCGCATGCTTTTTGCTGTTTGCGGGCGAGTGCGGATTCTTACGCAACCTTCTCAATTGTGTAGGTTTGCTTCCCTGCCGGCGTTTCAAAGGTGAACACATCGCCCTTTTTCTTACCCATTAGAGCAGCGCCCAGAGGAGAGATATGGGAGAGCTTCTTCACGCGCATGTCGGCCTCCTCGCTCCCGACAATGGTGTACTCGTGCGTATCGGTACCTCCTTCTTTTTTGATGGTGACTTTGGAATTGAAACTGACCTCGCTCTTTTTCTTCCCGTCGGTAACAATCTTCGTATTCTTCACGAGTTCCTCCAGCTTCTTGATGCGCTCTTCCGTTGCCGCCTGCAAATCGCGCGCTTCTTGATACTCTGCATTCTCGGAAAGGTCGCCGAGCGAGCGAGCGTATTCGAGATTCTTGGCGATTTCGGTGCGGCGCACCGTCTTGAGGTGCTCAAGCTCCTTAATCATCTCATCAAACTTTTCCTGCGAAACAAACGTCTCCTGTGTATCGGTCATATAGTGTGGGCATTGTACTTGCCCCTCATTAAAGCGCAAGCGCTGTGGTCGTTCCCGTACCGCCCACATACGGAGAATTCTCCTGATGGAGCGATTCAAAGAGCTGCTGCATCACATTCACCGCACGTTCGCCCGCGCCCTCGGGGCCGCGCTCAAGCACTACCGCAAACGCGTACTGCGGCTTCTCGTACGGGAAGAATCCCACGAGCCACGAGTTGTCATATTGATTGCGCGTACCCGTCTGCGCCGTACCCGTCTTCGCCGCCGCGCTTATATAGGGCACATTGATGGCGCTTGCAAGCGCGCTCGTCACGCCTTGGCGCATACCCGCACGAACAACCGCGAGCATCGCCAGGTCAACGGGCACCGTTGTATAAGTTTGTGATTCTCCTGCCAGCAGAGTCGGTGTGAATAATTTCCCGCCGTTCGCCACCGCCGCAATCGCGCGCGCCATCTGTATCGGCGTCACCTGCATTGAATATTGTCCAATCGCGGTGAAGTAGGTATCTCCCAAGTACCACGGCTCGCCGAAGAACCCCTCCTTCCACTCCGGGCTCGGTAAGAGTCCGCTCGCTTCGCCCGAGAGATCAATGCCGGTCGTCGTCCCCAGACCGAACTGCTGGTACCAGTAGTTGAGTCGGTCGATACCAAGCCCCTTCTGATTCCCGAAGCCGCCCCCAACCGTGTAGAAAAATATGTCCGAGGACCACGCAATCGCCCTCTTAACATCCACAATCCCAAGCGCTTTCCACCCCTTGTAGATAAACTCTTTGCCCGGGCGGTAGGGGTCCGGAATTGAGAGGAAGCCAGGATCATTAATGGCAGTGTCCGGGGTAATGAGTTTATCGGTGAGCGCTCCGGCGGCGACAAGAGGCTTCACCACCGAGCCGGGTGCATAGACGCCCTGCACTGCATGGTCAAGAAAAGGGCGGCCGATGTTCTTGTTGTACGCCTCAATAGTCGCTTTTGGGCCGCCATTTGCCATCACCGTAGAGTCATAACTCGGGTAGGAAACGAGAGCGCGTACCGCGCCGCTCTCCACATCCATAATCACGCCGGCACCGGCGATGAAGCGCGACCTGTCCGCCGTTGTTCTAATCGCACGCTCAAAGAGCTCTTGAAGACGGGCGTCAATGGAGAGCTGCAGCGTTCCTCCCGCTTTCGCGGGTACATACCCTCCTTCGGATCGGACAACGCCGAATACATCCTTCTCGGTAAGCAACTGCCCGTTTTCTCCCGTGAGAAATGCATCGTATTCCGCCTCAAGGCCGGTCACGCCGGTCTGAGTTGTATCGTAATAGATGCCGCGCGTGTCCTTCTTCGGGTATGAGACATACCCGATGACCTGACTCAAAGAGGGTTCCAGGTACCGGCGTATAACACTGCCGTCCTCAGTCTCAACATTCTCGGCAACAACGGTACCGTGCATGTCGGTAATGATGCCGCGCGGTGCGAAGAGCGTCGTGATTTCCAGACTGTTGTGTGCGCTCTCTTGTGCAAAGACAGTACCGTTCTGTATCTGGAGATTCCATGCGCGGACAATGAGCACAAGCATAAGGAGTCCCAGAATACCGAATAGCGAGAAAAACACTCCTTGTGACAACGGCTTCTCAAGTCTTCCCTCAAAGCGCCCGCGGTCAAACGCGGGCGCGTTTGACGCATCAAGGAATATCTCGTCCGGGGCTATTTCAGGATCTTCTCGCCGCTTGCGCCGCCACATCATCCCCCCATACTACCCGCCCTAAGCCGGCTATGCACGAAAAATGCGACTGCGGTCACCACCGCTCCCAGAAGCGTGGAGAGCGGCAAGAAGGAAGCGGAGGGCGCATAATAAAGCGTATCAACAAATATCCCGAGAGCAAGCGGGACCAGTGGCTCCGTAATAGCGGCACCCACCGCCAGGAACGCGGTGAGCGGCCACGGGAAGAATACTGCGGAGACAAACGCGGCGAGTGTTATCAGTCCGCGCATCATGGGAGTGCAGAGGTTGCCTGCGGTAATCCGTTGATGAGGAGCGCACCGGTATCTCGCACGACAACCCACGAAGCGGAGAACAGATTGAACGCGGGCATAACCCGCAGTGTCATTACCGATGATGATGGATTGCTCTCAATACGCACGACGGTTCCGAGAGAGCGTTGTCCCGGACCGCTCGCAAACACGGTATCGCCGACAGAAACATCCGCAGAGCGGTCAAGCTCCGCATTCATAGTTCCTCCTCCGGAACCGACAATAGTGACCGGCAAGCTCGCACGGCCAACCCAGCCGTGGATGCTCACTCCCGGGGATGAGAAGAGAGTGGCGCGCGAGAAGTCAGCAAGCACCGAAGAAATCACGCCGATTGGAGTACCTCCTGGACCGAAGACTTCCATCCCGAGCAAAATTCCCGCCTCGGAACCTTGAGCGAGCACAAGCGTGTCGTAGGGGCTCTCCGGCGGACGCGCGACGATGCTCGCGAGAATCTCCGGTCCTGTGTTCCCGCTCGGCGCGCCGCCAAGGAGTGCCGTGAGGCTCGCCTCTTTCTGGAGGAGTTCGCGATTCTCGTTTGCAAGCGCTGCGTTCTCCTCTAAGAGCCGCTCATTCTGGAGCGCAAGCGACGCCGTATCCCTGAAACTGGAGAAGAAGAGATGGCTCTCCTCTGCCGCAAAATCTGCGCTCTGAAATACCGGCGTAACCAGGTGCAAGAAAAGATTCGGCGCAAGCAGACGCAAAAGAAGCAGGGCTATCGCTAGGATAAGCGCGAACGCCCCCCACGACATACCCGTGGATGAAAAGAGCGCGTTACGCTTCGCTAAGAATGTCCTCTTCATCGATAAAGAAATCTATATAGGGCTCGGGATCCTCGGTCACGATACCTGCCCCGCGCACGACCGCTGAAAGCGGATCGGGCGCCACGCGCACCGGAACGCCGAGCATCTTGGCGAGTGCCTGCGGCAGTCCGCGCAGGAGCGCCCCGCCGCCGAAGACGGTCACGCCGTGCTGGAGCACATCGGAGAGAAGTTCGGGAGGCGTCGCCTCAATGACTTCCTTCATCGTCTCCATAAGGCTATCAAGAGAGGGCGCGATGGCTTCGCGGATATGCGTATCGGTCAGCACTATCTCGCGCGGAAGTCCCGTCGCGAAGTCGCGGCCGCGCACGCTCCGCGAGAGCGGCTCGGGGAGCGGTATCACGGCGCCGATGGCTATCTTCACATCTTCGGCCGTGCGCTCGCCGATGCCGAGCTTAAACTCGCTCCGCACGAATTCAATAATATTTTCGTTGAACCGATCTCCCGCAACGTGAGAACTCTTCGCGGCGACAACGCCCTTGAGCGCAATGACCGCGATATCGGTGGTACCGCCACCGATATCAACCACCATCGTCCCCACAGCTTCGGAGACGGGGAGCTTCGCACCGATAGCGCCCGCAACTGTCTCTTCAAGAATAATCGCCTCTCGTGCGCCCGCATTCTTCGCCGCGTCGCGGACCGCGCGGCTCTGGACATTCGTGACGCCGGTCGGAACGCCGATGACCACTCGCGGACCGAACAGGCGGACGCGCCCGTCCTGTGCCTTGTTAATAAGGTACGTAAGAAACTCCTCGGTCACCTCAAAGTCGGAAATAACTCCGTGACTGAGCGGACGGACGACGCGGATATGCGCGGGCGTCTTCCCGAGCATCGTCTTCGCCTCCTTGCCGACTGCGACGACCTGGTGCGTCTTGTCGTTGACCGCAACCACCGAGGGCTCGTTGATGATGACGCCCTTCCCGCGCACATAGACGAGCGTATTTGCTGTCCCGAGGTCAATCGCGATGTCGTTGCTGAAGAGTAAGTTCTTAGAAAACCGAGGCATATCTAATCAGGAAAACAACGCAAGAATCTCTGCGTGCGGCTTCTTCGCTACCGAGCCAGTTGCGCGATTCACTACTTCAAATTCTCCCGAGGCGGCCGCTTCTTTCCCCACCACGATGCGCGTCGGGATGCCGAGCAAATCGCTCTCTGCGAACTTCTCTCCCGCGCGCGCATCACGGTCGTCATACAACACCTCAACCCCGGCCTTCGTGAGGTCGTCATATAGTGCATCGGCCGTCCTTGATACTTCGTCTCCCGACTTCCCGAGCGCTACGAGATGTACCCTAAAGGGTGCGGCATTCTCGGGCCACACGAGCCCCTTCTCGTCGGCAAGCACCTCTACAATGATGCCCATCAAACGCGTCGGGCCGATGCCGTAGCTTCCCATCACGACCGGCTTCTTGACGCCTGTTTCGTCGGTATAGGAGAGGCCAAGCGGCTCCGAAAAGCGCGTGCCAAGATTGAAGATATTGCCCGCTTCTATCGCCTTCTTCTCCACCAAGTCCTTCCTTTCAAGACCGAGCTTCGAGAGCGTCTCATCGGTGCAAACCTCTTTATTGACTGCGATGCGCTTGGCTTCGTCTATGAAAATAATATCCTCGCCCGCCTCGGAAACCGTCTGAAACTCTTCTGAAAACTCAGAGAATATGCCGCCGGACGCGAATGTGACGTAGGTCTGGCTGCCGATACCCATCCGCTCAAAGACTTTTATATATGCCGCGCGAACCTTGTCATACACCGCCCTGTGTTCCGCTTCGTCTTTACAAAAAGAGTAGAGGTCTTTCATCATAAACTCCTTGCCGCGCATGATGCCTGACTTGGCGCGTAGCTCGTTGCGGAATTTATTCTGGAATTGATAGGCAGAAACCGGCAAATCGCGATACGAGGAGATGTGCTCCGTCATAATGCGCGTGAGCGGTTCTTCGTGAGTAATCGCGAGACCTGTCTCGCCGCCGCTCTTGAATGAGGTCTTGAACCAGTTATCTACTTTTTTATCATCCCAGCGGTCAGTGCGCGACCAGAGCTCCTTATCCTGCAGCGCGGTCATGACGAGCTCCTGCCCGCCGATGGCGTTCATCTCTTCGCGGATAACCTGCACAATATTGTTGAGAACGCGCAAACCAAGCGGTAGATAGGAATAGACCCCCGCCATTTCTTTATGGATGTACCCCGCGCGCACGAGGAGCTGGGCGTTCTTCGCAACCTCATCCGCAGGCGCTTCCCGCCGTGTCTTAGTAAAAAGCTTTGACTGCCTCATGCGCCACAGTATACGCTCCCTTCGCTACCTCGGCAAAAGGCTATCCAACAATCTTGAAGATGTCGTGGGCGGTGACGACGAGCATGAGGAGAATGAGGAAGACGAAGCCGATGCCGTTCAACGAGCGAGCAACGCTCGCCTTGATGGGACGGCGGATGACACTCTCAATAATGACGAAGAGGAGCCGGCCGCCGTCAAGCGCGGGAACGGGGATGAGGTTGATGAGCGCGAGGTTTATAGAGATAATCGCCATGAGCGAGAGCAGATTGCCAAACCCTTGTTCCGATGCGGAGCCCACGATATTTGCAATACCGACCGGTCCGGCGACTTGCGAGAGATCAGCCGAGAACGTGAAGACACCCGAGAAGAAGTGCCACAGTCCCTGCGCGGTGAGTACCGTTGCGCCCCAGGTGAGCACCGCTCCTTCGGTAATTGCCGCACCGAACGAGAGCGGGACAACGCCGATAGTTGCGACCTCAACGCCAAGCACGGCCCGTGACGGGTCGGAGGTAACCAATCCTTTTTCAGGTCGTGCGGATATCATCTCCTCCGTTGCGTCTTGGTGTCGCACAGAAAGTGTGATGGTGGTGTTCCCGGCTCCTTGTGCAACAAAATCGGTAAAATCCTTTGGGTCAACGCTCGAAAATGTGTAGTGACCGTCCTCGGCGGAGAGGATAGTGTCGCCGGCGATGAGACCGGCCTCTGCGGCCGGACTACCCGGGAGCACGTTCGCGACCATCAGCTGTACATCACGCGCGCCAGCAATTTCATTCTCCGAGAGCACCCGCGGCGTCCCCATCCAGAGCGCGCCCGTAATAAGCACATAGGCAAAAAGGAGATTCATCGCGACCCCGGCAACAAGTACAAACGCTTGGAGTATCCGCGGGCGCGCCCCGAACGCGCGCGGGTCCCTATCGGGCGCTCCCGCTTCCTTCTCGCCATCTTCTCCGAATATCTTCACGAAGCCGCCAAACGGCA
>CAYQJR010000018.1:0-15075 GCA_964418065.1 uncultured Candidatus Saccharibacteria bacterium
AACCCCAATTAACGGCTTCAAAGGCCGCTGTCCTACCATTAGACGATCGGGCAATAATCAAACTCTAGCACCACTTGTCTCATTCGTCATAACTTAGAAATCAAATTGTTCCAGATGGATTAGTGCGGTTCGCAGTGCTTGTTTTGTATATTCCTTGCGGTTCATTCTCCCCTTGGTGAGTATGCCGATAGCACCTTCGGCAGAACCTATCTGAGGATTCTTAGTCATCCCTGCTTTATTAATCGCCTGGCTCATATCCAGTCCTTCTTTAATCATAAGGTCTGTTGTAGATACGTCAGGAAACTCCCATGCCGAGGAAAGGCCGGTATGAAATTCACTTCCGTCATAAATCGCACAGACACAGACATCCATATACCCGCTCTTCGAGCCCGGGACATGCATCAAGCCCGATTCAATACCGATACTGTAATCGCAGTTTGTAAAAATAGCTTTCGCCCTGTTCTGCGCTCCCTGAACTGTTTCTTCAAGAGATTTTGGTTGATTGGCGACCCCGGACGCCGCTTCAGCACCAATGACTTCTGCGTTGACCAAGTGCGGATACTCACGCAAGATTTCTGACACTGCATTTATTTTTGCCTGATTCTTGGAGCCCACTACTATTTTCATACTTTAATCGGGGAAGAGTTCTAGGACGGCGAGTTCTAGAGGGAGCGCCGGGATGGGCGCGTAGCGGATACGCTCCGCGGCGTTGAGGAACGCGAGCATCGTAGCGTGCGTAATCCCCTTCTCCTTTGCGAACTTCTCTAGTGCAGAGAATTCGTCCGCGCCGAGCTCGGCTTCAAGTGAGGCGCGGAGTTCGGGCGCATAGCGGATAAGGAGCGTAGCGCGTAGCGCCTCTAAGACGAGCTCCAAGAATAGCTTCATATCAGCGTCGGCCTTCGTGGCCTTCTCTATCACCGTGAGCGCCTTGTCGCGCTCGCCTCCTGCGAGCGCGCTCAGAAGCGCGTGCACCATCTCCCTCTTCGGCGCCCCCGTCGTCTGCTCTACCATCTCGCGAGAGAGCGTC
Source organism: uncultured Candidatus Saccharibacteria bacterium (assembly GCA_964418065.1). Classification (GTDB taxonomy): domain Bacteria; phylum Patescibacteriota; class Minisyncoccia; order Phycocordibacterales; family Phycocordibacteraceae; genus C7867-001. Next base: position 1,028 of record CAYQJR010000018.1, read on the forward strand.
TTCCCCTTCTCTCCTGCAAATACCTTCTGCAGTACCGAGAGCGCGTCGCGATAGGAGCCGTTTCCAAGAAGCGCAATCAGGTCGGCGGCATCGGCCTGAAGCGTGTATCCTTCTTTCTTCGCGACAGCTGCGGTCGTCAGTGCGAGCACCGCACGCGTCGGCTTTTTGAATTCAAACACCTGACAACGCGATTGCACCGTCTCGGGCACTTTCTCCAGCTCGGTAGTCGCGAGGATGAAGATTGCGTGGGAGGGCGGTTCTTCAAGCGTCTTGAGGAACGCATTCCACGCTCCCTTAGAGAGCATGTGCACCTCGTCTAAGATGTAGACCTTGTAGGGCGAGTTGAAGGGGAGCGTGTACACGCCCTCGGTGAGCGTGCGGATATCCTCCACACTGTTGTTACTTGCCGCGTCTATTTCGTAGAGGTCGTTCTCGGTGCAGCCGATGGCGCTTGCGAAGATGCGCGCGACAGAGGTCTTCCCCAGCCCGCGGGAGCCCGCGAAGAGGTACGCGTGCCCTATCTTCTTCGCCTTCGCCGCCTCCTCAAGCGGCTTGGTTACCTGCTCCTGCCCCACCACCTCAGCGAAGGTCGCCGGACGATACATTCTATAAAGAGACTGGTGCGCCATAGGATGATTATACTTGATTCTCTTTGATTACGCGCTCCAGCTCGGCGGCGGAGTTGGCTTCCATCAGTTTCGCCCGCAGGCTCGCCGCTTCGGGGAAGCCTGTGACGAATGCCTTGATGTGTTTCTTGAGGATAGCGAAGTGCTTCGGCGGAGAGATTTTCTCAAAGCCGTGGGCGAGCTCCACAAGCGCCGTGAGCTTCTCTGCAAGCGGCGTGTCTCCGGGTTTCCTGCCAGCAAAAACCCAGGGGTTGCCGAACATCCCTCGCCCGAGCATTGCGCCGTCGCATCCGGACTCCGCTACCTTTATTTGCCCGTCTTCCAAGTCCTGCACATCGCCATTGCCGATAAGGAGAACCTTCGGGTTCACCCGATTACGAATTTCTACCGCCTTCTGCATTTGCTCCCACTGCGCGGGCACGAGCGACATCTCCTTCCTCGTGCGCAGATGGAGCGTGATAGCGGCAGGATTGGTTTCAAGAAGCGCGGTGAGCCACTCGTCTAGCGATTCTATGTTATAGCCGATGCGGGTCTTCACCGAGACCGGCAGATTGCTCGCCCCTTGCGCCGCACGGATAATCTCCTGGGCAAGCTTCGGATTCTTAATCATCGCCGCACCGCACCCCTGCCGCTCAATCGCGCGGTCGGGACAGCCCATATTGATATCCACGCCGTCAAAGCCAAGTTCTGCCACCAGCTTCGTCGCGTACGCAATCATATCCGGCTTGCTAGAAAATATCTGTGCGACAATCGGCCGCTGTCCTTCCCCTATTACAAGGTCGCTCATGAGCGGGTTCTCCTCATCCTTCAGCTTTCCTATCTCGCGGGTGTGGCAGAGGCCGTCAGCCGAGACAAACTCGGTCCAGAAGACGTCGGGCTTCCCGCGCTTGGCTACAAGCGCACGGAAGGCAGCGTCAGTGACATCCGCCATCGGCGCCATCACAAAGAACGGCTTAGTGAGTTTCTCCCAGAACATATCCGCACAGTATCATTCTTTCTTTTTCAGATACACCTTGCCGTCAAAGCGCAGGTCAACATACTCAAGCAAGCCGTCCGCGAAGTTCAGATTCTCTTTAGAAGAAGAGAGTGCGGTGAACGCGTTCTCCTCATTCCCGAGAACATAGGTCACGCGGGTGCGGCTCTCTAGATAGTCGTTCATCTCATCACCCTTGAGCACGAGCATGGTGACGGAAGACCCGAGCGTGGTGAGTTTGCGCGCGAAGTCAAAGGTAGCAGGGAGTTTCTCTGCATCCGCAAGCGTCGCACGGAGCGGCTCCAGCGTTTCGCCTTCTAGCGGCGCGTAGAGTCTGAAGCTGTTCACTGTCTGGGTTGAAGTGGCGAATGCGGCGAAGATAAAGCCGCTTGCGTCAAATACATAGCAGTACTCCTCTACTCCTTCGCTCGGGGCGAGCCCGCACCAGCGCGCAATGGCGACGCGTTCATTCGCCTTTATCGTGAGGCCCGTGAGACCGTTGCGGAAGAGAGAGACCGCTGCAATATTCGGATAAGAAGCGATAATTTCTGCGCGGATGCTTGATGCCGGGAAGAAGAGCGTTGAGTCGCGCGGGATGAGGCCGAGGTAGCTCCCTCGCATCGCTTCAGTTGCAATATCGGCGAACGCCTCGTCGCCGCCATACACGCTTACCTTTGAGATGCGTAGAGCGGGCTGATTCAGCTCGTAAACGACGCCCGCGCAAAGGGCGAAGAGGAGGATGATAAACGCAATACGCGCGCGGCGGCGGTTTCGCAGTCGGCGTGCGCCGAGCTGGCTACTTCGCCCCGCCGATGACAGATTTGCCGACATAAGGCACAAGTGCATCAGGCACTTTAATCGTACCGTCCTCCTGTTGATAATTCTCAATGATAGAAACGAGGATTCTTGGGGTCGGTATCGCGGTTGAGTTGAGCGAGTGCGGGAAGCGCAGCACTCCCTCGGCATCGCGGTACCGGATATTGAGCCGGCGCGTCTGGAAATCGTGGAAGTAGGATGTGGAGCCTATCTCTCGGTACTTCTCTTCGCCCGGGACCCAGAGCTCAATGTCATATTTCTTCACCTGTCCGAGTCCGAGGTCGCCCCCGCAGTTTGCGACCGTGTGGTACGGAATATTCAAGAGTTCAATAAATTCCTCTGTGTTGCGGTTTAGCCATTCATGGAGGCGCGCCGATTCGTCGTGCTCGGCCTTGCAGAGAACAACCTGCTCCCACTTGAAGAATTCATGTACGCGGATGAGACCGCGGACATCCTTGCCGTGCGCGCCCGCCTCGCGGCGGAAGCACGGCGAGAAGGCGAGAAACTTTGTCGGAAATGCGCTCCCGTCAATTATTTCATTCATGTAGTAGCCCATCGTCGCGACCTCGGCGGTACCAGCGAGGAACTCGCCGTCCTGCGTCTTATAGAGATCTTCTTCGCCCTGCGGCAAGTAGCCCGTGCCCATCAGGACTTCGCGGCGCACCAAGCTCGGCACGCTCATCAAGGTCATTCCTTTCGCTGAAAAATGTTTGAGCGCGAGCTGCCACACCGCGTTTGCGAGAAGTACGCCGTCGCCCTTGAGGAAGTAACCGCGGAAACCCGCGACCTTGCTCCCCCGCTCGAAGTCAGCCATATCAAGCTTGGTCATAAGCTCTACGTGATCCTTCGGAGTGAAGGCGAAGGTCGCGGGTTCGCCCCACTTTTTCACTTCAAGATTATCCGCATCGCTCTCTCCGTCGGGCACAGACATATCGGGGATGTTCGGCACGAGGAGCATCAGCTTCTGCCACTCAACCATCACCTCTTTCAGCCGTTCTTCGCCCTCGGCCATGCCGGCCTTCAGATGCTGCATTTGTTCTATAATCTTCTCGCGCTCAACACCTTTTGCAATCTGGATTTCATTGCTGCGGCGATTCTGTTCCGCGCGCTTTGCTTCAAGTTCCTGCTTTAGGAGCTTGCGCTGGTCGTCCACCTTGATAAGGGCGTCGATATCAACGGTAAGATGCTTCTTCGCCGCACCCGCTTTTATAATATCGGCGTTCTCGCGGATAAAATGTATGTCGAGCATTGCATCCTAGTATACTGTACCCATGGATATCCGAGAACTGCCGCACACAGCGTGGCCGAAGCAGCTCCTCGAGCTGCCCCAGCCGCCCAAAAAGCTCTGGGTACGGGGAGCGTTGCCGCCAAGAGGACACAAACTGCTCACGGTGGTGGGGAGTCGCGCGATGACGCGCTACGGCCAAGAGGCGTGCGAGAAGCTCATCACCGGCCTTGCAGGCTACCCTATCTCTATCGTGAGCGGACTCGCGCTCGGCACCGATACCTGCGCGCACAAGGCGGCGCTCGCCGCAGGCCTCCATACCCTTGTCGTGCCCGGCTCGGGACTCGGCGACGAGGTGCTGTATCCGCGCAGTAATCGCCCCTTTGCAAAACAGATTCTGGAAAAAGGCGGCGGGATGCTCTCGGAGTACGCTCCCGACCAGGCGTCGCGTATCTACTACTTCCCCGAGCGCAACCGCATCATGGTTGGCATCTCGGACGCCGTACTTATTATTGAAGCGGGGAATAAGTCGGGAACGCTCATCACCGCGCGCCTTGCGGGCGAATATAATCGCGACCTGCTGTGTATCCCGCACCGTATCGGAGACCCGCATGCGTTTGGCCCGCACCTCTTCATCCGTCTCGGTGCAGCGCTCGTAACCGAACCCACGCACATTTTGGAAGCGCTTTCCATCGCACCGCGGGAGACAAGTGCAACGATAGCCCCGACTGACTTAGAAGATGCAGAGCGCGAGATTTGGAGTATGGTAGAGGAACCGAAGACCCGCGATGAGATTCTCCGCGAAGCAACGGCGAATGCAAGCGAGGCGCTCACTGCGCTTGTCGCTCTTGAGCTTCGCGGACTGATTAAAGAAGAGTTTGGCGCGTGGCGCAGAACATGAAAATCTATTCTTGGAACATCCTCTACCGCAACCAGCAGTCTGATGCTGCATTTGAGTTTATAGCGCATGCCGACTTTGATATCTTCTGCCTACAGGAGGTTACGGAGGAGTTTCTTAAGCGATTACAGACCCTGCCCTATCACTCTGCCTTCCGCACAGATGTGGAGCGCCTTCTGCCCGAGGGAATGGTACGCAACTATGTCGTCACGCTCTCAAAGCACCCCATCATCCGCCAAGGGGAGATTCCCTTCCCAGAGTACTCGTCGCACCTGCCGCTACGCACCCGTCTCTTCATACGCCTGATGCCCTCGCGCTACTTCTCCAAGATTCGCAATCGCGGCGGACTGTTCGTAGATATCGCTCGAGGGGGATCTACCTTGCGCGTCTTTAATCTCCATCTTATTCTCGCGCACCCCGCGTGGCGCCTACGGGAATTCGAGCTGGCGATGGCGGAGCACGACCCGCTTCGGAGTGCAGTTGTCTGTGGGGACCTCAATACGCTTGAACGCCCGCACATCGGGATTCTCAATTGGATTCTCGGCGGACGCGTAGGCGACGCACTGTTCTATAATCGCGAACGCACCCACATAGAAAAACGTTTCGTTGTACACGAATTAACAAACGCCTTTGCCGGCGAGGTGACCCACGCACTCTCGCGTTCGCAGCTTGACCACATTCTTGTTTCCCATTCTCTTGCTATCAGAAGTGCTGCGGTTATCCCCGAGCGATACGGCTCCGACCACCATCCGCTGTGCGTTGAAATCAGTTAACTCAAACGAGAGAGTTGACGGAGCGAAAAATGGTAGTAAGACTTGGCTTAGCGGCCCGGAGCGCGACCATTTTTGGCTCCGCCAACGAACGGTGGGACTTGACCATATATAGGTATGCGCGTTATGAGTTAATCTGTGACCAAACGATTACTTATTGTTGAATCGCCGACCAAGGCGAGAACCATCGGCCACTATTTGGGCAAGGACTACACAGTCCTCGCTTCGGTCGGCCATGTGCGCGACTTGCCAAAGTCAAATAAAGACGCGGTTGATATTGAAGGCGGCTTCATCCCCCGCTATGTGGTCCCTGCAGGAAAACGCGAGGTGATTGAGAAGATAGAGCGCGCCGCCGCAAAAGCCGATGAGATATATCTCGCGACCGACCCAGACCGCGAGGGCGAAGCGATTGCCTGGCACATTAAGGAAGTAGCCGGAATTTCGAAACCGCAACGGGTCGTCTTCCACGAGATTACGAAGGCGGCGGTAGAGGAGGCGCTTGCCCATCCGCGCGCTATTGATGAGAATCTGCGCCGCGCGCAAGAAGCGCGGCGCGTGCTGGACCGCATCGTCGGCTACGACCTCTCGGGCCTTATCTGGAAGAAGGTACGCTACGGTCTCTCGGCGGGGCGCGTGCAATCCCCGGCGCTCCGCATTCTGGCCGAGCGCGAACGCGAGATTAAAGCGTTCATACCCGTTACCTATTTCGTACTCTCTGCCCTCTTTAAGTCCAAGGCGGGCACTATCGCAACCACCTGTACCGAAGAACCGACGACACAAGCAGAGGCCGAGCGCATCGTGCAAGCAGGCAGGAGCGCGAAGTGGAGCGTCGCAACCGTGACCGAAAAATCAGAGGAGCGGAATCCCCGTCCGCCGTTCACCACCTCAACGCTGCAGCAAACCGCCTCAACACGGCTCGGCTTCGCTCCTTCAAGGACGATGCGCGCGGCGCAGAAACTCTACGAAGCGGGTCATATTACCTATATGCGCACCGACTCCGTAAACTTGGGAAAAGAGGCGGTGGCGAAAATCGCGGGCGTCATTGAAAAGAAATTCGGCAAAGAGTATCTGCAGGTGCGCGCCTATAAGACGACCAGTAAGAACGCGCAAGAAGCGCACGAGGCGGTACGCCCCACTGACCCCTCCCGAGAAAAGGCCGGGGCGACACCGGATGAAAATGAAGTCTATGCACTCATCCGTACACGCGCGCTCGCTTCGCAGATGTCTCCGGCCAAGATTATGCGTACGAATATTGCCGTGAAAGCTGATAAGGATATTCCGCTCTTTACCGCGAACGGCTCGCGGATGCTCTTCCCTGGCTGGCTCGCGCAAGATACTGCGGCGCGCGGCGAGGATGTGGAACTGCCGAAAGTTGCGATCGGCGATTCTCTCGCTCTTCTCTCGCTTGCTTCGCAGGAGAAGCAGACCGAACCGCCGAATCGCTACACCGAGGCGGGGCTCATTAAAGAATTGGAGAAGCGCGGCATCGGCCGCCCGTCAACTTATGCTTCTATCATGAAGACGATTGCAGATCGCGGGTATGTAGACAAGCTCGGGCGGACGCTGAAGCCAACCGCAACCGGCATGGTCGTCTCCGGCTGGCTTGAAGAGAATTTCCCTGAATATGTGAGCGACACCTTCACCGCAGAGATGGAAAACGAGCTGGATGAGATAGCGCGGGGAGAGCGCGGCTACACCGAGACGCTCGCCGCGTTCTACGGCCCTTTTGAGAAGGCTGTACGGGCGAAAGATAAACTGCCGAAGGCGACCTCGCTCGGCGATGCGCCGGAAGAATTCCCCTGCCCCCTGTGCGGAAGCGCTATGGAGTTCAAGCTCGGGCGCGGCGGCGTCTTTATGAGCTGTAAGAAGTATCCGGAGTGCCTTGGCGCCCGTACCGAGGAGGGATTGGAGCTCAAGAGCGACGAGCCGATTGGTATGCACCCCGACACCGGCGCCGCAATTTATCTGAAGACCGGCCGCTTCGGCCCCTATGTGGAAATGGCGCTCCCCGAAGACGCTGCGGAGAAGCCGGCGGAAGAACCCAAGAAAGGCAAAAAGAAACGCGGCAAGGGTCGGCCGAAGACGGCCGCAAAGCGCGCGAGCATCCCTGCGGGTACCGACCTCGGGCAAGTGACGCTCGCTGACGCGGTCCGGTATCTCTCGCTGCCGCGCTCGCTCGGGAATCATCCTTCAACCGGCAAAGAGGTCTTTTCTTCAACGGGGCGCTTCGGCCCTTATGTCGGGAGCGACGGCGAATTCCGCTCCCTCAAAGTGAAAGTGGGAGACCCGTATACCATCACGCTTGATGAGGCGCTCGCGCTGCTTGCAACTCCGAAGCTACCGCCCAAAGGTGTGGAAATTGTGAAGGAAATCGGCAAACACCCGCGCACCGGCAAGAATCTCGTGCTCTATAAATCAAAGCAAGGGCTCTTTCTAAAGAAAGGTCTGCGCCGTATCTATCTGCCCGAAACGGTGAGCCCTGACACCTTCACGCCCGACGAAGCCGCCGAATATCTGAAATAATCGCGTCTTAGGTGTATAGTAGTCTTCTATGACCACCGTCAAGGAGATTATCGCCGAGATGGAGAGCGCCTCGCCCGAGGATATCGCCTTCGTGACGAAGGCGTACGACTACTCTCAAAAGGCGCACGAGGGTCAGACCCGGTATTCAGGCGAGCCGTACTTCATCCACGCGGCGGCCACGGCAAAGATACTCGCCGAATATGGGATGGATGCGGTAACGATTGCCGCGGGGCTTCTTCACGATGCCGTTGAAGACAAACGAGTTCCGCGTACAGAAATTGAAAAAGAATTCGGGAAGGAGCTCCTCTTCATCGTTGACGGAGTGACGAAGCTCGGTACGCACAAATACCGCGGCGCGGAGCGCCACGCCGAGAGCCTCCGCCGACTCCTTGTCGCAACCGCAAGCGATATCCGCGTGCTTATCGTGAAGCTTGCCGACCGCAACCACAACATGCAGACGCTTGAGCATGTGCCTGCGCACAAGCGCCAGCGCATTGCGCTTGAAACAATTGAGATTTATGCGCCGATTGCCGACCGACTCGGCATCGGCAAGATGAAGCGTGACCTTGAAGATCTTGCGTTCCCGTACATTGACCCTGATGCGGCTCAGCACACAGCTGAGATGCGCAAACTGAAGAAGAAAGAGACAGGAGCGGGGCTCGCAGAGATACAGAAAGACCTGAAGAAGGAAATGGCGCAAAAAGGAATAACGACCTTCCGTACTGATATCCGGATGAAGGGGCTCTGGAGCTTGCACCAGAAACTGAAGAGGAAGGACGATGATATCAATCTCATCCACGATATCGCGGCACTGCGTATCATCGTACCCACGATGGAAGACTGTTACACAACGCTCGGCATCGTACACGCGCTCTACCGTCCGCTTCCCGGCGAATTTAAAGACTATATCGCCTTCCCCAAGCCGAACGGGTATCAATCCCTCCACACCACCGTGGTAACGCCGTCGGCAGGCATCGTAGAGATACAGATACGCACCGAGGAGATGCATCGGCGCGCGCAATTCGGTATTGCATCGCATATGTCATATAAACAGCTGGGGAAGGAGATTGAGAAACTGGACAAGGGAGCGCAGAAGAGCAGATTCTCATCGCTCTCCTTCTCGTGGGTGCGCTCCCTGATTCCAACACTCATGAACATTTCAAAGAAAAATCCGGGAGCAAAGGGAGCGGCGAAGATACCGCCATGGCTCGCCGAGCTTTCAGAAGCGCACGCAGAGGTGGGAGGGTCTCAGGAGTTTGTGGAGGGATTGAAAGAGGATTTCTTCTCGCATCGCGTGTTTGTATTCACGCCAAAAGGAGATGTTATTGACCTGCCCGCAGAATCAACGCCGATAGACTTCGCATATGCGATACACAGCGACCTCGGCGACCACCTCCAAGGGGCGAAGGTGAACGGAAAGCTTGTCTCATTTGATACGCGTTTGGGAAACGGCGAGGTGGTTGAGATTATACGCAAGGATTCTGCGCACCCCTCCCCGAAGTGGCTTGAGATAGTGCGCACCTCGCTTGCGCGCCGGCATATCCGCACTGCGCTCGGTATGACCGAGCCCACGAAGCCCTCTCGCCGCCAGCGACGACATTTCCCGAAGAAAAAATAACTAGACTACGAAACCGCTGACTGAATACAGCGCCGTATCGTCGTCTTTTTCTTCAGGCGCAGCAGGAGGCACGGGGTCATTTGAGAGCTGGGTCGTATGCGGGAATACCGGCATGGCGGCAGCGAGAGTCTCGCTCGCCTTCTGCTCGGCGACAAGCGTGGTGACAAGCTGCTGCAGGTCGTCCGGCGAGAAGAAATCAATGCGGAGACAGCCGCCCTCGGCATTGGTCTCGATAATAACCCGCGTACCGAGCGTTTCAGTAAGCGACTTCTCCAGTTCAACCATTTCGGACGATTTTCGGTGGTGCTTATGCACTCGTTCCTGCGCGATAGAACGCGCAATGCGCTCGGCGGCACGAACCGGCAATCGCTTCAGTATGATTTCTTTGAAGAGCGTCTCCCGCTCTTCGGGCCGGTCGTTCAGCGCCATCAGGGGGCGCGCATGACCCTCGGTAATCTCCCTTCCTACAATAGCGCTCTGCATATGTTCGGGGAGCGAGAGGAGACGGAGCGAATTGGAAACGTATTCACGGCTCTTGCCGATCTTCGCGGCGGTCTCTGCGTGCGAGATGCCGAACTCGTCAATGAGCTTCTGGAGCGCTTTTGCCCGGTCAACGGCGTTGAGGTCTTCGCGCTGGAGGTTCTCTATGATGGCGAGCTCAAGCTTAGTGAGGTTGCTCTCGCCCTGGCGAATTACCGCGGGAACCTGCTTCAATCCTGCGAGCTTGCTCGCGCGCAGACGGCGCTCGCCTGCAATTAGCTCGTATACGCTCTCCAGCCCTCCCTCCGGTTTCTCCACTTCGGAGCGGCTCACCACAAGCGGCTGAAGTACGCCGTATTGGCGGATGCTCTCGGCAAGAGAGGCGAGACCTGCTTCATTAAACTCCTTCCGCGGCTGGTAAGGATTCGGGACGATACGGCCAACATCAATCCAGAAAATAGAGTCGTACTTGGTCGGCACATACGCCGCATCAGGATTCATGTAAGAGATTTTAACATAAGTGCGACAGCTGCTGCTGCATTTGTGCCGGGGGAGAGACTTGAACTCTCATGTCTTGCGACGAGGGGTTTTGAATCCCTTGCGTATACCATTTCGCCACCCCGGCAATGGTTTGCAGATTAGCACATTTTCTCCTATAACTTCCCTACCAAGTCCAATCCGGGCTCAAGAGTATCGGAGCCCGGTTCCCACGAGGCCGGACAGACCTGTCCCTTATGCGTCTCTACGTACTGTGCGGCCTGGAGCTTGCGGAGCGTCTCGGCCCCCTTACGGCCGATTGAGTTGTCATTAATCTCCATTGACCGAAGCGTGCCTGCCGGATCAATGATGAATGTCCCACGAAGCGCCAGCCCCTCGTCCGGAGTGAATACTGCCTCGCCGCCTTCAATAAGCACGCCGAAGGCGTAGGATAGTTTGCCGGACGGGTCAGCTGCCATCGGATACTTGATTTCCTTGATGGCGGGCGAGGCGTCGTGCCACGCCTTATGCGTGAAGACCGTGTCGGAAGAGACCGAGATAATCTCGGCGTTGAGTGCTTGGAACTTCGGGTACAGCTTTGCCAGCTCTTCCAGCTCGGTCGGACATATGAACGTGAAGTCTGCAGGATAGAAGACAAGCACCGCCCACTTCCCGCGGAGTTTGGAGAGACTCATCGTCTTAACCGCGCCAGCGTGATACACCTCAAACTCAAAGTCGGGCACGGTCTCGCCCACCTTCACCTGCGAGGTGTAGTCGCGCACGGGGTCATGGAACTCCCCGCAATTCTCACAGTAGTTGCTCTTGGTTTCTTTCATACGATTATTGGTTAGAGTACGGCTATGATACCATCGCGGCTAATGAAGGTACATATTCTCTGTATCGCAGGCCCGACGGCCTCGGGTAAGTCCTCGCGCGCTGTTGAAGAAGCTCTTGCGCGCAACGGCGAAATTATCTCTGTTGATTCCCGGCAGGTCTACCGCGGGCTCGACATCGGTACCGAGAAGATAGCGGCAGATGAGATGTGCGGAGTTCCCCACCATCTCATTGATATTCGCGACCCGCACGAACCATACTCTGCGGGCGAGTTTGTCAGCGACGCAACGCGGCTCATTACGGAAATCAGTAAGCGCGGGAGACTCCCAATACTTGTCGGCGGCACTCATTTCTATTTTGACGCGCTCCTTTCCGGGCTCCCTCTCGGCGTTGATGCGAACCAAGAGCTCCGACAGGAGCTAGAGGAGCTTCCCACGCAGAAACTATTTGAACGGATTAAAGAGAAAGATGCTCGGCGCGCAGCAGAACTTGACCCACTGAATCGCCGACGACTCGTCCGCGCGCTGGAGATAATTCTCGCGAGGGGGAAAGTGCCGGAGCGAGTGGTCGCACTAAGCTATGAAGCAGAGTGGATTGTTATTAATCCTCCGCGAGAGGAACTGCGTGCGCGCATTGACGCGAGGCTTGCGGGCGCCCTCAAACGCGGACTTATTGATGAGGTGCGTCGTGTCCGCGAACTGCTTGGCGACACGCGTCTGAACGAGCTCGGGCTTGAGTATAAAATCGTGGGCGAATTCATTCGCGGAGAGCGCGGTGAGGCATCACTTCTCCCTATGCTCTCGGCTAAACTCTGGCAGTATGCCCGCCGCCAGAAAGCGTGGCTTAGAAAACTTATTCCGATTACTGATTAGTTTGCGTACACGGAGAAATGGTTTCCGGTTATATGGCTATATCCTGAGTCAGTCACACAGTATGCCGTTACGCCGCGTGCCCGAGCCTGGTCGCGTAATGAACAACTGAACGTCTCAAACACGGGACGCAGGCCTGCCGAACTTGCAGCCGTGCTAAACGCAGCGACATTTACATCGGTGTAGGTTGTGCTTCCTCTGAATCCCGCGTCTATGCATGTTCCGTTGTTATGACACGCATTAGTATGAGTGACCGTTGGTGGAAACGCTTCTGTTACTGTCCACGTCCCAGAAAAGTTATTCTTCAAACTTACGAGCTTGTTGGCTACGGTCTGATCGAGTGTGCAACTAGATGCAATCTTGCAGGTCAATCCTTTGCTCGTAAGCGAGACGCACGTAGGACAGCCAGGTACACCCACCACAACCGTTGGGGGAGGCGGCGGCGTGCCCGTGACATATCCGCTTGCGGCCTGCTGTAAACAGTAATCTCCACTGCCCGTGACCAAGTTGTACCAGACGGTGAGCGTGGTCCCGCCGTTACTCGCGTTTGGCTTATAAAGCACGGCCATAATCGCGTCCACAATCAGCCAGCCTGCAAGCGCGATGACGATGCCGACAATGGTGTTGGTGAGGATCTTCTTCGCCTGCTCCTTCCCGCCTGCATTCACCGGATTCACCACGAAGAGGAAGCCCGCCCACGCAATCATCAGTGGAGCGACGAAGACAATCGCGAGCGTGAGGAGGAGACTGATGATGTTATTGATGACGATCATGACCGCGCCCCACCCCGCAGCACAACTCTGAAAACCTGGGGGGATAATGGGTCCAAAGAAGGGTATCCCCGCGTACGTGGAAAGTGGAAACGCAAACGAACCTACCAACAGCAGTAGCGCGAACAAGGGAGCGCGAGAACGCATATTTCTATCATACCGCTTTCCTCCCTGTGTAGGGCGCTTTTCCCCTACTCCACTCTCTGGTATCGTGCGTACACGGGTCCATCGTATAATGGTAGTACATCGGTCTCCAAAACCGACAGTCCAGGTCCGATTCCTGGTGGGCCCGCCGAAACAGAAACCGCCCCTCTGGGGGCGGTTTCTGTTTCGGCTAGCGCTTCGTTTCTTTAAAAAGCACCCGCTTGCGCAGTGTGGGGTCGAACTTCATGACTTCAATCTTGCGCGCAACGCTCTTCTTATTCTTGCGCGTCCAGATTACATGGTTGGACTTCGTGGATTTAAGCCGGAGCAGGCGGTCTTGTGACATAGAGAGAATCTAACAGAAACGGTTAGGTTAAGCAACCGTGGCTGCTTTTGTGTTTGTGCGGGGCTTCGCTTTTGATGCGCGCTTCTTTACATCGAAATGCGGCTCGCCATTCTTGATAGAGACGGTCACAGTTCCCCCCTCCATAAGACCTTGGTCAACCATCAGGGAGGCAAGCGGCGTGAGTATCGTGTCCTGAATGGTGCGGCGGAGCGGACGGGCGCCATACTGCGGGTTGTAGCCCTTTTCAGCGAGCCACGCGTGCACCTCGGGCGCTATCGTGAGCGCAATGCGCTTCTGGGTGAGGCGGCGCATCACCTCCTCAACTTGCGTATCAATAATCTTAGCAAGCGCCTCCTTCGCGAGCACATCAAAGATGATAATGTCGTCCAGACGGTTCAAGAACTCGGGGCGGAAATGCTCTTTCAGCGCTCCCATCACCTTCTCCTTCGTTTCCTCGTAGCGCGTAGCGTCGGTCGCGCCTGCGGTGCCGAAGCCGATGTGCGCGAGCCGGTCTATGAACTCTCCGCCGATATTGGAGGTCAAGACGATGATGGTGTTCTTGAAATTGACCTTGCGTCCTTTGCCGTCGGTCAGGTGTCCCGAGTCCAGCACCTGCAGGAGAATATTGAAGACCTCCGGATGCGCCTTCTCTATTTCGTCGAAGAGCACCACCGCGTAA
>CAYQJR010000019.1:0-14879 GCA_964418065.1 uncultured Candidatus Saccharibacteria bacterium
TGTGCCCTCAAGCGCCTCCTTGCGCCCCATAATGAGAAGATAGGGACTGTTGCTCCGCTCTGCGATATAGAGCTGTTCGGTCAGCGACTCTACGCCGATATTCTGCGCGAGCGGCACGCGCGCCTTGCGGAAGTCCTCGGCAAGCTGGATGGAAATGCGCTTCGCTTCATCGCCGATGTGGACGAACGAGAAGCGCAGCCGCGAGTTCTTCGTCTTCGCGACAACCTTGCCGGTGCTTGCTATCTGGAACACCGCACCGGTCGCACTTAGCGGTATGCCGGGGAAGAAGTGGCGGGTGAAGTCGTTGTAGCGCGAGCCCCACGCAACGCGCTGCCCTCCGCAGACAAGCTCAAAGCAGGTGTCGCTCCACGCTCCGCCGCGGCTAAGGAGGTCGCGCGCAAGCTCATAAGGCGTTTCCGTCATCTCTAAGTACTCAAGAAGGTCTTCAAAGCGCTTGCGGCTCGCGTCAGAGAGGTGTTCGGTCGGCGCAGGGAGGTCTTCAGCGCACTCGCGCGCTATGACGAGCTCGGCGGCCTCGAAGGTATCGTGCTTTGCGCACGCAATGCACTCTTCGGGGAGCGTTGCTCCGCGTTTCTTGAAGAATACTCCCAGTTCGCGCGCGTAGCGTGCGCGCGTTTCCTTATCGCCCATTGAGTTGATGCGGACGACGGGCTCTTCATGAAAGAGATCTCGGCAGAGCGCGATAAGCGCACGGATGATGAGAGCTTCAGAAAGCGCACGGTCGGTACCAAACGCGTGGAACTGCACACTCGCACGCTTGGGCGCAGGACGGCCGGGCGCGATGTTGGTGTGCCACAGGAAGAGCGGCTGGCGCGGAGAGGGTGCGGATTCAACATTCTGGAATTGCTTTAAGAAGCTCGCGACAATCTCGGCAACGGGGTCAAGTTTCAGATCAGAGAGCGTTTCCGGGAACCCCGCATACTTCTTCATGCTCCCGCGCGCCTTTGCCGCAAGCGAAGAGAACGGAGTAAAGCCGTAATATTGTCCGACGGCGCTCGCCTTATGGAGAAGTTCATCTGCGCCAATGGAATCGCGCATCATAGCGTTGTTGAAGCCGAAGAATAGGTCGTTGCGCCCGGGAAGAATCCAATCTCGGTAGCGGGGAGAAGCCGGAGGTCGACGCGACCGATGATGTTCTTCGCGGCAAGCGGACCCCAGATCCGACTGTCGGAGGAATTCGGACGGTTGTCGCCCATGACGAAATATTCGTCCGCATTGAGCGTAACTTTCTTCGTGTAGGTTGCGTCTTCGTTTACGATATAAGGTTCCTCAAGCGTCAGCGTTTCTCCTCTAACGTTCGTGATGGTAACGGCGCCCCGATTGATAGAAACGGTTTCGCCCGGCAAGCCGATAACGCGCTTGATGTAGAAGACCGAGGGATTGCGGGGATAACGGAAGACGACTACATCCCCGCGCGCGGGGGAGCGGAAGGCATAGATAATCTCGTCCACGATAAGATAATCCAGATTCTCAAAAGTGGGATGCATTGACGCACCGTCAACCACGAACGGAGAGACGACGAAGAGGCGAATAGGGATAACAACAACCACAATGAGAAACGCGAGGGTGAAAAGATCCTTCACAAGACCCTTTCCTGTATCAGGCATGGGAGCATTGTACGCGTCTCTGGCTTGTATGCAAGTCTCCTCGCAAAGAATGCGGAAAAAGTGACGCTCGTTGGCGTGCAAAAAAGAGAGCGCTCCGGCCGCTAGGCCAATTCAACTCTCTTTTTTGCCCGCTAACTCGCTCGTGTTAGTATCGTGCGTATGGCACTTGTCATTGTTGGGCTCGGGAATCCGGGCAAGGAGTATGATAAGACGCGGCATAACGCAGGCAGAACGGCGGTAGAGATTGTCGCTTCCAATAACAGTTTTAATGACTTCGCTTTTAATAAGACGGCGAACGCACTTATAAGTAAAGGCGCGATTGACGGAGAGAATGCGACGCTCGTCCTGCCGGAGACAATGATGAACCTTTCGGGGAAGGCGGTCAGCTCGTTTGTGAAGTCGCCGAAGGCGGCGAAGAGTCTGCTTCTCGTGCATGACGACCTTGATCTGCCGCTCGGCACAATCAAAATGGTGTTCGGCCGCGGCTCGGGAGGACACAAGGGCGTGGAGAGCGTGATGCGCGCCGTGAAGTCACAGGACTTCGCGAGAATCCGCATCGGCATCTCGGGAGTAGGGAAGAAGAATCAGGCGAAGAAGGTCTCGGGCGATGAGAAGGTCATCAAGCTCGTCATCGGGAAGTGGAAGCCAGCTGAAGAAGCCGTTGTGAAAAAAGTCATGAAGAAAGTCGCCGAAGCCATCCGCCTCTTCGCAACTTCCGGCATCGACTCCGCAACGCAGTTCGCCAACACCCGTTAGAGAATCGCACGGCGCCGGAGGCGCCGCGCACAAAAGCAGAGACACTATCATATATGATAGTGTCTCTGCTTTTAGCTAACTAAATGTTAATTACTTCTTTTTTCCTGCGAAGGTGAGGGTCATCCGCTGTTCCTTCGGCTCAAAGAGCGCGATGGTGAAGGGATAGGTCTTGCCGAGCTCAAGCGTCTCGCGGAGTTTCGCCGGCGTTTCAAATTCTGATACATGCACGAGCCCCGCAACACCCTCTTCAATAGAAGCGAGCGCGCCGTGCTTGTTGTACTTGATGATAACGCCCGGCACCTCCTTGCCCCTCGCGTAGCGAGTTGCGGCGGTGTGCCACGGGTTCTCCTTCAATGCCTTAACCGAGAGCGAAATCTTACCCTCCTTAATCTCAATGACCTTCACGCGCACCTTGTCACCCACCTTGAAGAGCGCGTGCGGGTCCTCCACCAGGCCCCAATCAAGCTCGCTGATGTGCACGAGCCCCTCAAGTCCCGGCTCAATCTTCACGAACACGCCGAAGTCAACCACGCCGGTCACTTCACCCTCCGCCGTGTCGCCGACCTGGTACTTATCAATGAGGGATGCTTTCTCCTCGGCCTCGTTCTCCGTGCGTTCGGAGAAGATAAGCTTACTCTCCTTCGCGTCGGCAGTGATGATGCGCACGGAGAGCGGGTGCCCGACCAGATTCATGAGCGCGCCGAGAATCTTATCCTTGTCGCCTTCCGGTACGCGCGGGTAATGCTCCTTGGAGAGCTGGGATGCGGGAAGGAACCCCTGGATACCCTGCCAGGTGAGGATGAGTCCGCCCTTATTCGCCTCTTCAACCGTGAGCGAGTAGACCGTCTGTGCGGCAATCGCGGTCTCCGCTTCGCCCCAGATAGCGGCCTGACGGGCCTCCTTGAGGGAAAGTTCTATGTAGCCATCGCGACCCGCAGAGTCCACGACCTTCGCACTAATCGTGTCGCCCGGATTCGCCTTGCGCAGAACATCGGCGGCGTTCAGATATTCGCGGCCATAGATGAGCCCGGTGCCGAACGGCGCGAGCTCAATGTACACGCGACCGCGGCTCATCGCGATAATCGTACCTTCCACGAGGTCCCCGACCGACGGCGGCGTCGGGATGGAGTCCACAAAAGCAGCCATCGGGTGGCCTTCGGGCAAGTGAATGGTCGGGAGCGGAACAGAAACCTTCTTTGTCTCTTCAGACATGTGTATACAGCAGTGCGGATTTTCGAGAAGGGTACTGAGGCCTTGCGGTCTTCAGGGTTAACGCCTTCCTAGTTCTCCAGCACGCAACAAACGGACTATACCAGAGCGTATATAAAATGGAAAGAGCCCGCTGAGGAGGAGAAGCGGGCTCTTTTTCCTTCGGCCGGCGTAGATACCGGCTGCCGATCGGCTACTTCCGCTTGCCGACGATTGGCGCGGTGAAAGCCGGGAATGCGGCGGGGGGTGCCGGCTTGCCGCCGAACTTCGCTTTTTTCTTCGCCATAACAATCTCCTTTGAGGTGGTTGCGATGAGGACGTGCCATAGGCGATACAGCTACCGAAGGTGCGTCCATTTATGAATATATCAGGAATTTCTTCATTTTCAACACACTTTCATGGGATCGCTGGGGACAGTGAAAATGTGAACGCCCCCAGTGAGTTGGGGGCGTTTGTTAAGATTGTGGCCGACGCAGATGCGTTAGCCCAGAGTGCTTTCAGCAGGCTTCACGCCCAGGCCGGCGATGCCGCGACGTATTGGTTGCGCCTGATGCCGGTGCGCCGCGCCCACGACTCGGCCATCTTCTCCATCGCGCGGTACTTCGCCGCGAGCAAGTCGCCGAGCCGCCGGGTGCCGTTGTCCATCCACGCCTTCGAGCGATTCTCGCGGGGTGCCGGTTTGGGCTCATGGGGCATGTTGCCGGGCCAGCCGACGATTTGGGCCGAGTTCGCGCCGGACTGGACCTGTGCGAATGCCGGTGCCGAGAATGCCGCCGCTACGGCCGTTGCAATGAAGAGCATGTGTCGTTTCATGGGTTTCCTTGTTATAGAAGTTGAGTGGAATACGCATGGGCGCACACTGAAATAGAAGCGTCAGAGAGCGTCCATTACAGAATTTAACAGAAATACGCGAAGTTTCAATGGGCCATCCGAGGACGCTGTGCACAGCTTATTTTGCGCCCCAAACGACTTTCATTTCAGGAGATTTTATGCTACAATATATGCAACTTTATGGTCATCACTCACCACGGCGGGCAGTGTTTCAAGGTGACCCTTGGCGACCTCACACTCGTCTTTGACCCGATAGCCAAGGGCGCAAGCCTTCCTGCAGTGCGCTTCGGCGCCGACATCGCGCTTATCTCGCGCGACCATCCTGACATGAACGGCGCTGAAGAAGTGACCTACGGCGAGAAGAAGCCATTTACTATTACCGGCCCCGGCGAATACGAGCGGCAGGGCATCGTGGTCCAAGGATTCCTCTCAAAGAGCAAGTACGGTCTCGCCAAGGGGCAGGCTGAGGCGGTCAATACTATATATAGTGTTCAGCTTGAGGATATGACGCTCGTGCACCTGGGCGCGCTCGCCGACACAGAGCTCTCCAAGGAGGCCCGCGAGAGTATTGATGAAATTGATGTGCTCTTCGTCCCCGTCGGCGGGGATGGGGTCCTCTCACCTGACGATGCTCATAAGCTTGCGGTTGTCCTCGAGCCGAAGATCATTATCCCGATACACTGGAGCGGCATCGGCGAGCCCAAATCATTGGAGACATTTCTTAAGAAGTCGGGCACGAGCGGCGAGAAGGTTGATAAACTCACTCTGAAGAAAAAGGACTTGCTTACCCGCGATGGGAGTATACTGGTAGTAACCCCCTAATATGAAAACCGTCTTTGAACATATTGAGAAGGTGAAAGGGAAGCCTCACCACATTCGTAAACGGGTCGCCTTCACCGTCGCCGCAGGTGGTGCACTCACTGTCGCACTCGTATGGCTTGTCGGCAGTATCTCTACGGGCACGTTCGCTCTAGAGAGCAGCTCGTTTGCCGATGCGATGCAGCAAGCGCCGGTGGTAAGGACGGGCAGTGCCTCTCCCGGCATCGCAGGTGCCGCCGCTGCGCTAGAGAACAGGAATGCGCCCGCGCATATTGAGATCGTTGATACGACGCCCGTGACAGCTCCGAAGGCAGAGCAGACGACGCTCCCGTTCTAACCTATGGCGCGCGGGAAAGAAGAGACACAGGAGGGCGGAGTAGCGATTGCCGCTAATGTCATTAACCAGCCGATTGTCGCGGAGATGCGGCAGTCCTACATAGACTACGCGATGACGGTTATCACCGCGCGCGCCCTGCCGGATGTACGCGACGGGCTGAAGCCGGTGCACCGCCGTGTCCTCTACGCGATGCGAGAACTCGGTCTCCTCCCTGGGGCGAAGTTCCGCAAGTCGGCGCTTGTGGTTGGCGATGTGCTCGGCAAGTACCACCCGCACGGCGACATCGCCGTCTACGACTCAATGACGAAGATGGCGCAGGAGTTTTCCTACCGCTACCCGCTCGTTCTCGGACAAGGCAACTTCGGAAGCATCGACGGCGATAGCCCTGCGGCGATGCGCTACACAGAGGCGAAAATTTCTCGCATCGCAGAGACGCTCCTCACCGATATTGAGAAAGAGACGGTAGAGTGGATACCCAACTACGATGCGACGCGCGACGAGCCAAGAGTGCTCCCTGCGGCGCTCCCGAACCTGCTTTTGAATGGCACACTCGGCATCGCAGTCGGTATGGCGACGAACATCCCGCCGCACAACCTTCGCGAAGTCGTCGCAGCGGCAGTCCACCTCATTGAAAATCCGGACGCAACCACCGATGACTTACTCGCCTTCGTGAAGGGTCCTGATTTTCCACTCGGCGGCGTCGCCTTCGGCAATACCGACATCAAGCACGCCTACGGAAGCGGCAAGGGACCGGTCGTGGTACGCGGTGAAGCGGAGATTATTGATGACGGGAAGAAAGATACGAAGATTATCATCACCTCCATTCCGTACCGCGTGAACAAGAGCGACCTCATCTCGCGCATTGCCGATTTGGTACAAGAAAAGAAGCTGGAAGGCATCCGCGACTTGCGCGACGAATCCACAACCGATATCCGCATTGTTGTTGAACTGAAAGGCACGGCGCATCCGCAGGCCGTCTTAAACGCGCTCTATAAGCACACCGAGCTTGAGAGCACCTTCCACTACAATATGCTCGCGCTGGTTAACGGCGTGCCCGAAATACTCTCGCTCGCAGACATGCTCGGCTACTTCCTGAAGCATCGCCAGGAAGTCGTGAAGCGCCGCACGGAATACGACCTACGACAGGCAGAAGCGCGCGAGCACATTCTCCTCGGTCTGTGCAAAGCGCTTGACCATATTGACGAGGTCATCGCGGTAATCAAGAAGGCGGCGGATGTGCCCGCCGCCTCCGCAGCGCTCCAGAAGAAGTTCGGCTTCTCACAGTTGCAGGCCGCGGCGATTCTGGAGATGCGCCTCTCTAAGCTCGCGGGGCTGGAGCGCAAGAAGCTTGAAGACGAACTTTCCGAAGTGCAGGCGCTCATCAAGCGCCTGAAGGAAATCCTCTCTTCTGCGAAGAAGGTTCTCGCGGTGGTGAAGAATGAGCTTGTGGAGCTCGGCGAGAAGTACGGGGACGACCGCCGCACCAAGATTGTGAAGGGCGGCGTGCAGAATATCTCCGTTGAAGACCTCGTACCGGACGAGGAATCAATGCTCGTGCTGACCCAGGGCGGGTATGTGAAGCGGACAAACCCGAGCGAGTACCGCGTCCAAAAGCGCGGCGGCGTCGGCGTTGTTGACATCGCGACGAAGGAAGAGGATATCGTGACGAACTTCCTCGTTGCCTCGGCGCACAGCGACCTGCTCTTCTTCACGAACTTCGGCAAGACCTATCAGCTGAAGATGTACGAGATACCGGAGGGCCGCCGCGCGACGAAAGGAAAGAGCATTATGAATTTCCTCCCGCTTGCCGGCGACGAGTCGGTGACGAGCGTGCTTGCGGTGCCGAAGGGGGCGGCGCTTGAAGCATCCTCTGTTGTTTTCGTGACCCACGGCGGGGTGGTGAAGAGAGTCTCGGCGAAGAGCTTCTCTGATGTCCGCCGCTCGGGCATCATTGCGATTAATCTGAAGTCGGGCGACACGCTCGTCTCGGCGAATCTCTCGGGGAGCGCGGACACGGTCTCTATCGTGACCGCAAAAGGGCAGTCCATCCGATTTGATGCTGACGATGTGCGCGAGATGGGCCGTACCGCAGGCGGTGTGCGCGGCATTTTAGTAAAGAAGGGCGACAGAGTCGTCTCGGCTGAAGTCATCCCCGCTTCTGCGAAGGATGCATCCTTACTTGTGATTATGAGCAAGGGTTACGGCAAGCGCACCAAAATTTCTGAATACAAAGTGCAGGGCCGCGGCGGCTCCGGCATCAAGACCGCGCAGGTAACGCCGAAGACAGGCGAAATCATCGGAGGGAAGGTCATCTCGGGCGACTTGGAGGGCGAGGAAATCGTGGTCGTTTCTAAGAAGGGACAGGTGATTCGCACGGGCGTAAAAGAAATCTCTGTTCTCGGCCGCGCGACTCAAGGCGTGCGGATTATGAAAATGCGCGAGGGCGACTCCATCGCATCCATGGTCGCGCTCTAGACTTCAGAGTATGCAGTGTTGATTGCGCGGTCGCCGAAGGTGATCGCGTGCTATTTTATACCTATGAGCGCGCATTTCAGTTCTCCTCACGAGAATGTCCTTCAACTTGGCCTCCACGAAGGAATGAAGGTCGCCGACTTCGGCGCGGGCACCGGCCACTACGCGCGCGCCGCCGCGGCGATAGTGGGGCACGCCGGCCGGGTCTACGCGATTGATGTGCAGGAAGACATCCTGAAGCACCTGAAGCTCAACACGCACGAACGCCACGAGGGTATTATTGACGGCATATGGGGCGACATTGAGAAGCCCGGCGGAACCCACCTGCGCGACCAGTCTATTGACGCGATTATCCTCGCCAACACTTTCTTCCAGATTGAAAACCGTTTCGGACTCCTCGGCGAGATTAAGCGCATCTTGAAGCCGGGCGGTAAGCTTCTTGTCATTGATTGGGCGGGAAGCTACGGCGGCATGGGACCCTCTCCCTCAAAGGTGGTCACCGAACACGATACCGAAGCATTCTTCATCACGGGCGGATTTCATAAGAAAAAGTCGCTCCGCGCAGGACCGCACCACTACGGTATACTCTTTACAGCACCATGAAGATTTCTCTCTTCCAAGGTATTTTGTACGGTGTCTGTATTGTCGGCGCGCTTATCGGCCTCTTCGTCTTCGCGACCTACACGAGTAAGAATACGGGAAGTAACGGAGTCGGCCCGATTCTCATTTGGGGAACTCTGCCGAAGGAGGGTATGCTCGCGACCTTAAACACGCTCCAGCAGACAGAAGTCGCTCTCAAGAATGTCACCTATCTGGAAAAGGATCCGGCAACGCTCCCCGCCGAGTTGGCCTCCGCGATAGCGGTAGGGAGTCCTCCAGACCTCGTTCTCTCCTCGCAGGAGGAGCTCAACACGCTTGCGCGCTTCATCACCCCGGTACCATCCGGAACTCTCTCTGCGAGCACCTTTACCAACACCTTTGTCGGAGAGGGAAGCGTACTTGCTGCGCCGGACGGATACTATGGCGTACCATTTCTCCTTGATCCGATGGTTCTCTTCTCAAACCGCTCCATCCTCTCGTCAAGCGGTATTGCCCGCCCGCCCTCTACTTGGGAGGCGCTCACTGGGCTCGTGCCGAACATCGCCCAGATGACGCCCTCGCGGCAGGTTACACGCGGTCTTATCGCGCTTGGCACCTACGCCAATGTGCATAATGCGCGCGGGATACTCTCCTCGCTCTTCCTCCAGACGGACATCCCTGTCTCCCGATATTCATCCGGCGGTGCGCTCGTCGCGAATCTCTTCTGCTCAAGTGCAACTGGCGGCGTGCCGCCCGGCCAGGCAGTGCTCGCGTTCTATACGCAGTTCGCCGACCCCTCCAAGGTCTCCTACACCTGGAATGCCTCGCTCCAAGATTCGCGGCAGATGTTCCTGAACGGCAATCTCGCACTCTATGCTGGCTATGCGTCTGAAGCGCGCTTCCTCGCCGCCGCGAATCCGAATCTGAACTTCATCGTGACGCCCCTTCCGCAGCCGGCGACCGCAAGCGTGAAGAAGGTCTATGGCCTCCTCTACTCGTTTATGGTCCCGCGCGGGGCGAAGAACTCCTCCGGTGCGTATCAGGCCGCCGCACTCTTCACCAACGCACTCTCGCAAGTAACGGCCGCGGCGAACACCGGTCTCGTGCCAGCGGCCCTCGGTCAACTCTCGACGCCGCCCGCCGACCCTGTCGCCGCGGTCGCGTACTCCTCTGCGCTCTACGCGCAGGGCTGGCTGTCCCCACTGCCCTCTGATACCGACACTGTATTCTCGGGTATGATTACCAATGTGATTATCGGCCGCCTCACCATCCAAGCCGCGCTTGTCTCAGCCGAACAGGCCCTCACCGCGCTCCTCCAGCAATAAGTATGCGCACCCATTTTCTTATCCTCACGGCTCTTGTTCTCTTCGCGCTTGCACCCATGGCGCTTGTCCAGGCACAAACAACCGGCGTCAATACCGGTCCCGGTGTCCAGCTCATCAACCCGCTTCAGAGCGGGACCAGTCTAGAGTCATTTCTCGGCAGCATTTTGGACTTCATTATTCGTATCGGTCAGGTCGTGGTTATTCTGATGATGGTATATGTCGGCTTCAAGTTCGTCACCGCGCAGGGGAACGAGACCAAGATAAGCGAGGCGAAGAATATGCTCCTCTGGACTGTTATCGGCGCGCTTGTCCTCTTGGGTGCCAAGGCTATACAAATAGGCATTACGGCGACGGTACAATCGCTCGGCGGTTAATATGACCTTCGCCCAATTCGTCGGGAGCGGTTCAAACGGCCTCGTTGGTCTCTTAAATGTTGTTGTCGTGCCGGTCATCTTCGCGCTCGCGTTCCTCGTCTTCGTGTGGGGGGTGGTGAAGTACTTCATCCTCAACGCCGGAGATGAGGCTAAGCGCGCAGAAGGCCGCGCGTTTGTCCTCTGGGGGCTCCTCGGAATGGTGCTCCTCTTCTCGGTATGGGGATTTGTGAACCTCCTGTTATCCACGCTCGGCATCGCTCCGCCGGCTGCGTAATATGTCATACTTCCACCTATGAACCTCTCATTTGGGCTCGGGATATCCTTCGGTAACGTTTGTACGAACACTATCTGTCAGGTCGCGCAGAGCCTCCTCTATCTTATAAACAATGTCTTGGTGCCGGTCATCTTCGCGCTCGCGTTTATCGTCTTTCTCTGGGGTATCGCCAAGGCCTACATCTTCTCCGGTGGGGACGAGGAGGCGGTCAAGCAGGGGCACAGGCTCCTTCTCTGGGGTATTATCGCCTTTGTCGTCATGATTTCTATCTGGGGGATTGTGAACGTCGTCGCGAACACCTTCGGCCTCGCGGGTGCCTATGCGCCTCCGACGCCGTCCTCCGTCTCGCCGTATGGCTCGGTGGTGCCACCACCATAATTACTACACATGAAAATCTCTAGACTCGCCATACCACTTACCATCCTCGCCGCACCTTTCTTCGCTCTCGCGCAGACCGGCATCAACACAAGCTACATCACCCCGTATTCACAGGGAATCATCGGCGTCATCAACAACATCCTCGTGCCGGTCCTGATGGCGATTGCGTTTATCGTCTTCCTCTGGGGCGTCTATAAATATTTCATCCTTGGTGCCGCCGACGAGAAGAGCCGCGCTGACGGAAGACAGTTCACGCTCTGGGGCATTATCGGCTTCGTCGTCATCCTCTCGCTCTGGGGACTGGTGAATCTCCTGATGGGTACCTTCGGTCTTTCGCCGGGCGTCGCTGCACCACCGCCACCGACCTTCGGTACCGGCTCGTACTCCGCACCCGGTGGCGGTGGAGGCGGCGGGGGCATATCCGCCACGACAGCCGCAGCTCTGACTCAACAGTATCAAGCTATGCAAAGCACCTGTGCCGCTAATCCTACGAGCTCCGCGTGCATACAAGCGCAAACTGCGTATGGACAAGCTTACAACACTGCATATTACGGATCACCTACGGGGGGTGGTGCCGCAGGAACAACGAATACAGGTTGTACGGACCCCAGTGCAAATAATTACAACCCGTATGCAGAATCAAATGACGGGTCTTGTACCTATGCTAGCGGTGGTGGCTCGGGAGCAACTAATGGCTGTACGGACCCAGCGGCAACTAATTACAATCCTGTTGCAGAAACAAATGACGGGTCATGCACCTATGACAGCGGTGGTGTGACTCAATCCGAGTACCAGGCCTGCGTAGATGCGAACGGCGGCGATCCTTTCGGTTGCTAATACACACTATCCACACCAGCCCCGAGAGCACCTTGACCCTACCCCAAGAGGCGCTACAATTACTCTATTAACCGTTTACTTATCATATGAAAAAAGCCCTAGCCCTTACTACCGGTGCCCTCGCGACATTCGCCCTGCCGCTCGTCTCGTTCGCCGCGATTAGCAATGTCTCGGATGTCGGCACCTTCATCATCGGTACCATCAACAATGTGCTTGTGCCGGTGCTCTTCGCAGTCGCGTTCATGGTCTTCCTTTGGGGTGCGTTTGACGTCTTCATCCTCGGCGCGAACTCTGAAGAGGTCAAGGAGAAGGGCAAGAATCTCATGCTCTGGGGTCTTATCGGTTTCTTCGTGATGGTCTCCATCTGGGGCTTGGTGAACATCCTCACGGGCACGGTAAGCTTCGGCAACTCCACAGGTCCTAGTAGCGGTACTCCATCAGCCGGTGTGAACGTCGGCGGGTAGTCTGTAAATGCCCGCGCTTAACTCCTTCTTAGACAAGGTCGTCGCGCAGATTATCAATCCGATTATCCTGCTTCTTGCGGCGTGCGCGTTTGTCGTCTTCCTTTGGGGCGTGTTTGAGTTCGTCGCGCACGCGGGCGACGAGACCAAGCGGAACGAAGGGAAGAGGGCGATTATGTGGGGACTCATCGGGCTCGTGATTATCTTCGGCGCGTACGGGATTATCAATGTCGCGCTCGGTACCTTCGGCATTACGCCCATTTCAAGATAGTGAAGCATAAAAGAAAAGGCCCCGCGTTGCGGGGCCTTGTGCATTTGCACGAAAGAGCTTCAGTTGTTTGAGCGAACGAACTCGTAGGTAACCGTATTCGGACTGCCCGTTGTGTCGCGCACATACTGGTACAGCATATTGCCGTTCTTGCAGGGGCGCGTCTGGTCCCCGACAATTCCTTCGGTCCCGTCAGAGTAAACGCAATGGATGGTGTAGCCGTGACCTCGGAAGGTCGTGGCATATCCCACCGGCGGTAGTACATGGTCGGAATACCCATTCGCCGGTACCAAGAGCGTCAGCCTCGCCACCTGCTTCGGGGGCTTTGGCGGCTCGTTGACCCACCCGATGAAGGGTAGAACGACGAAGAGCAGAAGCATCACCCCGAATGCCGCCCAATGGAGACCTTTCGGCCAGCCATTGACTTCGATGAGGGCAATGACGATACCCCAGATGATGAGAAGCGGGAGCCAATGATTCCAGCTCCAACTCCCTGCATCCGCCGGCCGTATCTGGGTGTTAAATCCCCAGTACACGGCCGCAATACCGACAACCACGATCAGGATGGACGGCCAGTACGGCGTGAGCCGCTCAAGTTGTCCCCCTCCTGTCGTCGCGGATACGACGGTTCCAGAAGTCGTTCCGTTTTTTCTGTTCAGCTCCGCTTGCTCTCGGGCCATTTTCCTTGAATGAGGCCCCACAGCTCGAAGATAACTGACGGCAACGATTGCCAGGAACGGAAGCAAAATTACAGCAAGCACAACCGGAAGTGTCTCGTTCATGGTTATTTCCCTCCTTTCGGAATGAACGGACTGTTCGCCCAGATGATTCGGGCACCGGCACCGCCAGCGTCTCGCATTGCATCGAGCTGGGCGAGCAGCATGCCGTCTTCGCCGTTCTCCTTGATCACCTTGAGCCGTTTAGCAAGAGCCGATGCTTCCGCTTCACCCACCCGTTCAACAACCTTTGCCTTTGCTTCTCCGGTGAGAACGGTGGCTTCAGCTTCCTGCTTGGCGACATACGCTTTCGTAGCGGCCTCCTGATGCTCCTTCTTGGCTTCGCCAGAAAGCTCGATGGTCTGCACGTCCGCTGTGCGGATTATTACGCCATAACGTCCTTTCAGGCCATGAGGTAGTGGTTTTCCCTCGTCATCCGGAAGGCTATCCGTCAGTTTGATAATCGGCGCTGAAAAAGCAGTCCGTTCATCTTCTTTCGTCTGGATAAGCTCTTCGAAAAGCTTATTTCCGATGAAAGCACGTCGCTGGCTATTTATTGCTGAGGTTACTCGCCGCATCCAGTCTTCACCGCTGAAGAGCGCTCGGTACGGATTACGCACCGCCGTTGTCACCAGGGTAAGAACGTTGATTGGAAGGCGGTCCTTGGTCTCTGCACCATCAGTAACAATGGCGTAGGTGAAGTCGGCGACGAAAATGAAATCCGTCGCTTCAGCGCGTGGGAGCACTTTTTCTTTCCCATCCGCCTTATCCGTAAATGTCTCGTTCCATTCGAACGCATAGACATATACGCTGTTTGACCATGGCCACCCAACCCAATACAGACCAAGGTGTTGGAGAAACCTCGGACGATCGTCGTAATAGAGATCATTTTCTTCGGCAAAACCACGCTTATTCCCTTTGCCGTGATACATGATCTCCCAGTCAGGGATTCTTTCCTGAGAGTTGTCTTCTTTCGTGAAGAAAGGTTTGTACCACGGCTTCGTGGGGTCGTTGAGGTGGTATCCGGCGAACGCCATAACGAATCGGTCGAGCGACTTGCCGCGCACGATTGCCTTTACCGTTCCTTCCCTCACGGTGGTGAACAGGATGTTCTCCTGCGCAAGCCACTGAAGAAAGAAAGGGAATACGATGACTCCAACGACAAGTAGCACGAGTGCTACTAATACTGGCATGGTATAGATCATGGCATTTCTCCTGTGAGATATGGGCAGCTGAAAGGGCTGCACTCTGCGGTGCATAGTACACGAAACTGTGGAAAAGTCAAGGGTTCTTTGTGCTGGGGGAGAGACTTGAACTCTCAACCCTTGCGGGACATGGTCCTAAGCCATGCGCGTATACCAATTCCGCCACCCCAGCAGCGAGTGCGCCTACCAGGGCTCGAACCTGGGACCGTCTCCTTAAGAGGGAGCTGCTCTACCAACTGAGCTATAGGCGCAGATGAACCTAAATAATTTAGCACACTTTACATCAGTACCAAGGGTGAGACTCGAACTCACATGAGGATTTTAAAGCCCTCTTCGGGTTTTAAGCCCGATGCGTCTACCATTCCGCCACCTTGGCATCTTTTGATGATACTATCATCTCTGTTATTCTC
>CAYQJR010000020.1:0-11514 GCA_964418065.1 uncultured Candidatus Saccharibacteria bacterium
TGATACTGTCGCTCTAGTCAATTAGCCGAATTGTCGGATGTAATTGCATGTTCCTGTCGTTGTTTCAACCCCTGGAGGAAAATTCTCATGTACGAATCTAAACTTTGTTTGGCGCTCGACGGTGCATCAATCGGGCGCGCTATCTTCCTCATGGGCCTGCTTGCGCCCTGGGTTTATGCAGTGAAGATTCACAACCTCTATGATCTCATCGGCCACACAATGGTCCGTGATCTGCAGAGGGTTGGGGCTCGGCGAGTGTGGATCGACGCGAAGCTCCACGACACTCCCGACACGGTTCGTCTACGTGTAGGGGCGCTTGTTCAAAATGGTGCAAGAATCATCACCGTACACGCGTCCGGCGGTGTGTCCATGATGGAGGCAGCTACTGCGGCCTCTGTTGTGGGAGATGCACGAGCAGAGATCTGGGCTATTACCGTACTGACCTCGCTTGATCCGATGGAAATCACGAGAGTCTACGGTAAGGACCGGACGCCGCAGCAGACGGTGCTTGACCTTGCACTTATGGCGAAGGGGGCTGGAGTGCAGGGAATCGTCTGCTCGGCACAGGAGGTGGATAGGCTTTCGCAACATCCGGGGCTCCGCGACATGAAGTTCGTGGTGCCGGGCACCCGCTCCGCGGGCGTAGCCCTCGGCCAGCAGAAACGCTCCGGCACGCCGGCTCAAGCAGTTGCGGATGGTGCAACTCTGCTCGTTGCCGGCAGTCAGGTAACGAACGCTCAGGATCCGGTCGCGGCATTCAAAGCCATGGCTGAAGAAATAGGCGTGCCGATAACCTGAGCCCAACCAAACCTCGGATGAAAGGGGTGCGTCATCAAATACTGAAGGGACTGCTCCGGCAGTCCCTCTTTTTTATTGCGCGCCGCTTACATTTTTGATACTGTCGCTCTAGTCAATTAGCCGAATTGTCGGATGTAATTGCATGTTCCTAACACAGTACCTGAAAAGGAAACTCTAATGCGTACAAATTCCATGTATGACAGGGCGCGACAGGAACTCGCGCTCGCACTATGGGAGGCCGGGACAATCCTGACCTCCCAATCCGTCCATCCGCTTGTGGAGGGGAAGAGGGGCACAAATGGGATGGAACGAGGGTTCAAGCTCAAGCTCCATGAGAAGAATCCCGATGCCCCGCTCTCCCCGCTCTATTTGAACCTGCGGACGCCGGAGAACCCGAAGCCCGGACCGCTTACGCCGAAAATCGTGGATTATGCGGCGCGGTGCATGATGGGTATCCGCATCAGCGGCAGGCTCGCGACCGATGCTGTGGTCGGTGTACCGCGGGCCGGTGACCCGTTCGCGCAAGCATTTGAGCGGCTTTCAGGACTTCATCGCATCACGCTCGGTAAGTACGAGCAGGGCGGCATTCGCTGTATCGCGTCGCTCACGGAGCAGGTCCCGGTGAGAATCCGGAAGGTAGTGCTGGTAGACGATCTCGTCACCAAGGCTGACTCCAAACGCGAGGCAATCCAAGTCCTGCGGGATGCAGGCCTGGAAGTGAGCGATGTCATCGTTCTCGTGGACCACGAACAAGGGGGCCGCGAGGAGCTGGCGAAGCTGGGCTGCAATCTGCACTCGGTGTTCACCGCCACCGAGCTGCTGGACGAGTACGTAGAGACCGGCAAGATGGGGCCGCACATCCGCGCCGATATAGACGCGTACCGTGCGCTTCAGATCTGAAGTAAGGAGAACCCGGGCCGCCGCATACTGCGGCGGCCTTTTTACTGCTCTTTACAAATATAGTATAATAGGTGTAGTATATACCTTAGGCGACCTTTGGTATGGTCAATCCGCATCCCGTCACACTTGCCTGAAAGGACGACAATGATTGAGTCAAAGCTGGTTGTAAGAACGGTTCGTTTTGACACGGCCGCAAAAGCGCAGCCGGCCAAGCCAGCACCGCTTCCGACAAGCCACAAGAAGCTGTTCCTTCTCAGTGATATTGAGCGGATTCGCTGGACGAGACTGGAAGAACCGCTGTTCATCCAGCTCAACTGGCGATACGCCTGCGTCATCATCAGGAGGAAGAGGCTCGCGTCTGATTTATCGCCCTTCTCTGCTCTGTACGCAGATTTCATCAAACGCCTTGAGCGCTTGGCCAGGGACAAGCTGGTGGCCACAGGGAGCAGGCCCAAAGGAATGGCGCGTCTTCGCGAAGTGGCGACCGGGCTAGTCCAGGGAGAAGAATCCTGGAGCTTCATCCGGTGTTACGTGTGGGGGCGCGAGTTTGTCTTGCCGCAGTCCTTTGCGGACGAATGCAAACCGGCCATCGCCGACCTGTCTCCGCAATAGTCCGACGGGCGTACGTTCCGAAGCCCCCGCACTGCGGGGGCTTTTCTTTACAAATGGGACACGGTGGGCGTAGTATACGAAGTGGATGATTGCCCAACCAATGAAACTCTCTTCCTGAGGGGGAGAACATGGACGATAGAAAAGGTAATGTAGTAACCCACAAAGGGAAACGGTATGGTGGTTCTAAGCAAAAGACAGACACCCCCGACCCGCCCAGTGGAGGAAATTATCTGGACAGCAGTAAGACATCACCCACCTTCAAAGGCCCGGATCTTCATTTCCGAGCAAATCTTGGGAGAACGCGGCTCGTCACCGGCGGCAAGAATGCCGTACCACCGTTCACGGATCCAACCAGGAAAGTCTTCCTCGCGGAGGATGTGGGGAGGATTGTATGGGAAGCATGGGGAGAGGACTTCGAGATCGATGTGCGATGGAGGCGCGCGTGCGCTCTCGTTCGCAGAGAGAAATTGAATCTTCCTGCCTCGTCGGTCTTTGCCTGCCTGTATCAAGACTTCATCACCCGTCTTGAGCTGGTTGCCAAGAGAGAACGTCCGCAGGCCGGTGGGACCATACCTCTTCGCCTTATGGCCAGAGGAGCAATTCCGGAAGAAGGAGATGGATTCGGGACCCTCATCAAGTTCTGCGTACTAGGCGAGGAGTTCGTCTTGCCGGAACCGTACTTCAACGATTGTGGCCTGCCCAGCACTGACCTCTCGACACCAAAGTGAGGCTCAAGTGCTCTTCGTTTCAAGGGCCCCCCAATGCGGGGGCTTTTTTATCGCACGCTCGTGTAGCCGCCGGGGACACCGCCTTTGGAGAGAACGACTTGCCAGAGCTGTGTGTCGCGCGCGCGGAAGCTCCCCGCGCAGACAAGGAGATAATACTTCCACATCCGATAGAAGCGCTCGCCATACTTCCCTTTCAATCTCGGCCACGCCGTATCAAAGTTCTTGAACCATGCCATGAGGGTTGTGTCGTAGTCGGCGCCGAAGTTATGCAGGTCTTCCATAACAAACAGTTTCTCTATCGCCTTACCGAGCTGCGCGATAGACGGAAGAAGGCCCCCCGGGAAGATGTATTTGTTAATCCACGGATCGCTCGTGAGACAGGAGATGGGATACCCAATCGTGTGGAGCAAGAAGAGTCCGTCGTCCTTCAGGCATCGGTTTGCGACCTCAAAGTAGGTCCTGTAATTCTTGAAACCCACATGCTCAAACATTCCCAAGGAGACGATATGGTCAAACTGCTCATCCACAGCGCGATAGTCCTGAACGCGGATTTCAACGGGAAGTCCTTTGCAGAGTTCCCGCGCAAGTACCGCCTGCTCCTTTGAAACGGTTATCCCGACGACCGATACGCCGTATTTCTCTGCCGCATATTTGGCGAAGCTCCCCCACCCGCACCCGATGTCCAGAATACGGTCCCCTTTCTTGAGCCCTATTTTCTTGCAGACGAGCTCCAGCTTCGCCTCTTGTGCCTCGTCCAGAGTCTGTGCTTCTTTCCAATATCCGCAGGTGTACACCATCCGCTTATCAAGCATCGCTTCATAGAGATCATTTCCGAGGTCGTAGTGAACCTCGCCCACCGTAAACGCACGTTTGCTTGACTGCAGGTTGAAGAGAAATGCTTTTGCCACTGTGAGAATCGAGGCGAGGTTTATCGCAACTCCTCTTTCCACATGAGCGGTCAGTGCCTTGTGGATGAATACATCCAGCGCGTTCGCGTCCCACCAGCCGTCCACATAGGCTTCGCCGAGACCCAAGGTCCCGTAGCGGATAACGCGGTTGAAGAATCGCTCATCGTGGACGATTATGTCCTGCGGACGACTTCCTCCAATAGTTACATCTGCTTTCTTTAATAACTCTGTAACAAACTCACGCGCAGACGCCATTGAGCACAGGATACGGTACGCTGGGCAGTCTTGCAAAGGAGCATTCCCGTGTTAGAGTCCTACCGGACAATCCCCATTCACCAGAGCGAGGATGCAGATGAAAAGAGACCAGGCAACAGGACCGGCATGGCAGGTACGAGAAGCGGCACGAAGCAAGCTCCTCAAGAAAATTCGAGAGGACATCAGGGACCGGGAAGACAACATTGGGGTGCCGAGGCTGTACTACCTCCTGCTGGCCATGCTCGCGCGGAGGCTGGAATGCGGGAAAATAGAACCCCGCCCCGGCCACATCACGCTCATCCCCGGCCTCTCTGCGTGGCAGGTGGGGCGCGTGACGAAGCTTTTCTCCGAGATTACCGAAGGGGTCGAGCGGTTTCAGCGTTCGGAAGAAGAAGGCGGGGCTCTACTCGCCAAGCTTCTGGAGCAAATCGCGGCCGAAATCACCCGTTCCTATAATTCGACACTCATGGAACAGGAGATGAGCAATCCGAAGCTCATTTACGGCGTCGAGCGGGCCAGCGACGAAGTGTCTCTCGCGTAACACTGCTGCACACGATCCCGGAATCCGCTCCGGGGTCTTTCTTTTCACTAGCGACGAGCCTTCGAGCGATCGTTCTCTGTTAGAAATTGTTTGCGGAGTCGGACCGACTTCGGCGTGATTTCAAGATACTCATCATCCGACATTATTTCCATCCCGCGCTCTATGGTGAGGTCAATCGTTGGCACCAGCGTGAGCGCCTCGTCCATACCCGAGGAGCGCACGTTTGACTGATTCTTCCCTTTCGTCGGGTTCGCCATCATCTCTTCGCCTTTGGCGGTGTTTCCGATGACCATCCCCTCGTACACCTCGGTGGCGGGCTTGATATAGAGCTGTCCGCGGTCCTGGAGATACCAGAGGGCATAGCCGAGCGCCTTCCCAGTCGCCATAGAAATCATAGAGCCGACCTGGCGTTTCTTAATCTCCCCTGCATAAGGCTTGAAGCCGACAAAGTGCGAGGAGAGAATGCCTTCGCCCTTGGTATCAATAATGAACATGTTTTTATAGCCGAGGAGGCCGCGCGTGGGACCAAGGAGTGTGAGGCGCACGATGTTGCCGTGCTGAGCGAGATTCTGGAGCACAAAGGCGCGCGTTCCGAGCTTCTCAATAATGGCGCCCTGAAATTCCGACGGCGTATCAATAACGACCTCTTCATAGGGCTCGAGTTTGACGCCATTCTCCTCGCGCGTGATGACCTGCGGCTGTGAGACTTGGAGCTCGTATCCTTCGCGGCGCATATTCTCCAGGAGAACGGCGATGTGGAGCTCGCCGCGGCCGGACACGAGGAAGGACTCCGCCGTTCCGAAGTCAATCTTCAGTCCGACATTGACCTCGAGTTCTTTCGTCAGGCGTTCGCGTATCTGGCGGCTCGTCACATACTTCCCTTCTTTACCGGCAAAGGGAGAATTATTAACAAGGAAGTTGAGCGCAATCGTCGGCTCATCAACCGCAATCGCTGGAAGCGGCGCAGCTGATTCATTAGTCGTTACAGTTTCGCCGATATAAATGTCGGGGAGACCGGCGATAAGTGCGATGTCGCCGGCGCTTGCCTCCGGCGCCTCCACGCGCTCAAGCCCCTTGAAGGTGAATATCTTCGTCGTGCGGCCGGTGCGCATCGTGCCGTCAGGCTTCTTGATACACACGGTCTGATTCGGGCGCACCGTGCCCTCGTAGATGCGTCCGATGGCGAGCCGGCCCATGAAGTTGTCATAGGCGAGGTTAAACGGCTGGAGCATGAGCGGTGCGTCTGCCGATGCGGTCGCGTTGGCCGCCGGGACTTTCAGAAGTATCAGATCCAGAAGCGGGGTGAGATCCATATGCTCATCGGTACCGCCCATCACAAGATTGCTGGGGTCGAGCGATGCTCTGCCGTCGCGCCCAATCGCGTACACCACGGGGAAATCGCACTGCTCATCGGTCGCGCCGAGTTCCATGAAAAGCTCAAGCACTTGGTCGTGGGAACGCGCAGGATTCGCCGCCGGCTTATCAATCTTATTTAAAACGACAATCGGCTTGAGACCGAGTTCAAGCGACTTCTTGAGCACAAAGCGCGTCTGCGGCATCGGCCCCTCCTGCGCGTCAACCACCAAGAGTACTGAGTCAATGGAGCGAAGGACGCGCTCAACTTCGCTGCCGAAGTCGGCGTGGCCGGGCGTGTCCACGATGTTTATCTTCGTGCCCTTATATTCAACCGCGGCATTCTTCGCATAGATAGTGATGCCGCGCTCGCGCTCAATCGCGTTCGTGTCCATCGTGGTTCCCTCAACCGCCGCGCCCGTCTGCTTCAGGATGGCGTCAGTCAGCGCCGTCTTCCCGTGGTCGACGTGCGCGATGATGGCGATATTGCGAATTTCCATAAAAATAAAAATAGCCGCGTGGGCTGTGCGTTTAACATACCACTAAAACGCAGTTATGCAAAGAGCTTACTGCTTAAGACCGAGGCCTTTCTTGAGGAAGTACCAATTCACACCGAGAAGAATAAGGGTGAGTACGAAGAGGACGCTGATGCACACGAAGATTGAGACATCGCTCGTGCCAAGGAAGCCATAGCGGAAACCGTTGATAATGTAGAAAATGGGATTCGCGAGTGAAAGTGTCTGCCACAGAGGAGGAAGCGAGTGGATGGAATAGAACACGCCGCCGAGATAGACGAGCGGGGTGAGTACGAAGGTCGGAACGATGGTGATGCCGTCGAAGTTCTTGGCGTAGATACCGTTGATGAGCCCGCCGAGGGAGAACACGAGCGAGGAGAGGAAGAGGAAGAGGAAGACTATGAACGGATGGGCAATAGAGGGAAGCGCGAAGAAAAGAGAAACGACAAGGACGAGACCTCCCACCAACATGCCGCGGATGATGCCGCTCGCGATGAAACCCGCGATGATAACGGCAGTCGGGGTTGGCGAGACGAGAACCTCGTCAATGTTGCGGGAGAAGAACTTGGCGAAGAAGAATGTGGATGCGACTTCCATAAATGCACTTGTGATGACCGAGAGCATCACGAGACCGGGCACAACGAAGAGGATGTAGGGTACGCCGTCCAACTCTCCGATTCTCGCGCCGAGGATGCTGCCGAAGATGGCGAAGTAGAGGACCGAGGTGATGAGCGGAGGAAGAAGCGTCTGCGACCAGATACGGAATATGCGAATGACGCCCTTGCGCAAGATGGTATAGAAAGAAATGAGTTGTTTATCAAGCGGCATATCAGTTGTTTTCGCTGGTGAGCTTCACGAAGATATCCTCCAGCTTCCCCCCGCCGTAGCCTGAAGTACCTCCTTCGTGGGTCTTGAGCACTTCCTCCATAGAGCCGGCGAGAACGATTTCGCCCTTATTGATGATGGCGACGTGCTTTGCAAGCCGCTCCGCCTCCTCCAGATAGTGCGTTGTGAGCAGGATGGTGATGCCCTGCTTGGTGAGCGCGGTGAGGTAGTCCCACATGCTCCGGCGGAGCTCCACATCCACGCCTGCCGTCGGCTCATCGAGAACAAGAAACTTCGGCTCGTGGATAAGCGCGCGGGCAATCATCAGTCGGCGCTTCATGCCGCCCGAGAGGCGGAAGCCGATCTGGTCCAGCTTGTCGCCGAGGCCGAGGTCCTCCAGAATCCTTTTCGCGCGCGGGATAGCGACGGAGCGCGGGATACCGTAGTAGCCCGCCTGGTTCACCACAACATCAAGCGGCTTCATCCATGGGTCAAAGTTTATTTCCTGCCCGCAGAGCCCGATGAGAGAGCGTGTCCGCTCGGGCTCCTTTTCAGTATCAATGCCATGGACATAGACCGATCCTCCGGTCTTGGTCACGAGTCCGGTGACGATACCGATGAGCGTGGTCTTCCCCGCTCCGTTCGGCCCGAGAAGGGCGAAGAAGTCTCCCGCGGGCACTTCAAGCGAAACGCCCTTGAGCGCGTGCGTGCCGCCCGCGTAAGTCTTCTCCAGATTCTTGATGGTGAGTGCCGGTGCAGACATTGAGATACGGATTGTATCATACGCCCCTGATACAGAGCGAATCTACGGCAGAAAATACGCTACAATAAAGCGGATGGGGATGCAGAGACGGAACGGAAACGGATACCGAGGCTACCTGCTACAGGACGTAGCGCTCATTATCATCAGTGTCCTCGTCGCAGTACTCCTTGTGCGCACTGGCGTGCTCACAAACCTCCTTGCATCCACCGAGGGGATGGGATTTCTGGGTGCGTTTGTCGCGGGGATGTTCTTCACCTCGCTCTTCACGACGGCGCCCGCTATAGCGGCGCTCGGGGAGATATCGCTTGTGCAGGGCATCTTCTCTACGGCGGTCTTCGGAGCGCTCGGAAGCGTTGTAGGCGACCTTATTATCTTCAGATTCGTGCGCGACCGCTTCTCGGGACACATCACGGAGATGCTCGCGCACCAGAGCAGTTGGCGCCGCCTGCATCTCTTGTTCAAGCGGCGCGTCTTCCGCTGGGTAACACTCCTTGTCGGCGGGATTATCCTCGCTTCGCCGCTCCCTGACGAGCTCGGGATTACCGTTCTCGGCTTTTCAAAGATACGTATGGGTTATTTTGCCGAACTATCGTTTGTCTTTAACTTCCTCGGGATTCTCGTCATTGGCCTTATTGCACAGTCGCTCGCCGCATAACGGCACTCCTCTATTTATCTAAGTCCAGGATTTCGTCAATGCGAATCTGGGAGACAAATTCCGGCACATGCGAGACGAGAATCATCGCGCCCGCGTATTCGTCAAGCGCTTTGGCGATAACGGGCAGGTGGCGGAAATTGATATGATTCGTCGGCTCGTCAAGAATCAGGAGTCCGGGGCGCTCAAGGACGAGTGAGGCGAAGGCGACCAAGCCCTTCTGCCCTTCGGAGAGACTGCCTATCTTCGTATGGATAACATCCGCGGTGATGAGAAATCCGGCGGCAATGGTGCGGAGCCGCTCCTCGTCCGGCTTCCCCATCGCCTTCGCGAGCGCCTCATACACCGTCTGGTCAAAGTCGAGTGTGGAGAAATCTTGACGATAGTAGCCGACCTTCACGCCCGCGGTCACTGCGGCGCCGACCGGCGTACCAAGGGCGATGTTCTCTAGCAGGGTGCTCTTGCCGATGCCGTTTGGCCCCCTGAGCAAGAGGTGCTGATTCTTGCGGAGCGTGATGTTCGCCTTCTTCTTCAGCGCCTTCTTCCCCTTCAAGACGCTGTAGGAGGTGAGCGCGAGCACGACCCCGCTTAACTCCGTCTGCGCGGGGATGGTAAACGGGCGGATGGTCCGGTCCTCCTTGCGCACATCCACCTTCGCCTCCTCCATCTCCTCTACTTCGGTGCGCATCTTCTTGGCGACAAGACGCATCTTGCCGCCCTTCTGTGCGAAGAAATTCGCCTTATCCTTATTCTCCTGAATCTTCTTCTCCAGCTGGGCGTTCTTCCTATTCTCGCGCTCAATGCGGGCGACAATGTCCTTCAAGACCGCATTATAATTCCCCGGGTATTGTTCTACCCTGCGCGTGAAGACATCCAAGTACAGCACGCCGGTGGTAAAAGCGTTTAAGAATTCAGCATCATGCGAAATCACAATGCAGGTCTTCTCGTAGTCCACGAGAAATTGCGTGAGGTGCTCAATGCCGGCGGTGTCCAGATTGTTCGTCGGCTCATCCAAGAGGAGCAGGTCGGGATTCCTGATAAGCGCCGAGGCGAGGAGAAGTCTCGCCGTCTGCCCGCCCGAGAAACTTTTCATCACGCGGTCATGGAGCTTCTCGTGATGCTTCAGATTCACCACCTCCAGCACCTCGTCAATGCGCGGGTCAATATCGTAGACCGGCTCATTGAAACACTTCTGGAAGAATTCCCGCACCGTAAGCCCTGCCTGCTCGCGCGGCAAAACCTGCGGCGCGGTGGCTACCTCCATCCCGTGCGCGACATGTATCTCCCCGCTCTCGGGCTTAAGCGCTCCGGTCATCAGAGCGAAGAGTGTGGACTTCCCCGCGCCGTTCTGGCCCATAATCGCCATCTTCATCCCCCGGCGAATAGGAAAGCTTACCTCTTCCAGAATAGGTTTGTTGTGGCCGTATTCAAACGACACATTCTCAAAGCGTATGACGCTCTCTTCGCGGCTCATCTGCCCACCGTACCGCATTTCGGATAAAAAAGGAAAATTCCTGTATAGTGCCGCTATGAAGAAGCCCGCCCCACAGCCCGCCGAGGAGTACCCGATGCGCATCAATAAGTACCTCGCACATGAGGGCATAGCGACGCGGCGCGGCGCCGACGAGCTTGTCACGCGCGGAAAGATTCTTATCAACGGCCGCGTGGCGAAGCTGGGTGAAAAAGTGCAGAAAGGTGACAAGGTGGAGCTACGCGGCAAGACGGCCGCGAAGAAGCTCCTCTACTACGCCTATAACAAGCCGGTCGGCGTCATCACCCACTCGCCGCAGCATGGAGAGAAGGATATTAAGCAGAGCGTCCCGCTGGACGTCTTCCCTGTCGGCCGCTTAGATAAGAACTCGAGCGGGCTCCTCATCCTCACCAACGACGGCCGCGTCACCGATCGCCTTCTCAACCCCGACTACGACCACGAGAAGGAGTACCGTGTGCGCGTCCAGGAGCCGCTGCGCGAGAGCTTCAAGAAGAAGATGGAGGCGGGCGTAAACATTGAGGGATACGTGACGCGTCCCTGCACGGTGAGGAAGTCGGGCGACAAGAGCTTCACCATCACGCTCACCGAGGGTAAGAAACACCAGATACGTCGGATGGTCTCTGCGCTCTACAACACGGTCGTTGAGCTCGAGCGTACGCGCATCCTGAATATTCGTCTGGACAAGCTCGCCACGGGTACGTGGCGAGCTATCACGGGCGAGGAGCTCACTACCTTCCTCTCACAAATCGGTTTGAAATAAATCTTAGAGCTTGTAGCCGAAGTCGCGTGCAAGTTCTTCAAACGGGAGTCCCTTTCTCATATCGGCTTTGGCCTGCGCACGCTGTATAGAATCGTCAAACTGTGTGAAGAGTGCACGAACCCCTTCCTGCGCGTCATCCGAGAGACCCGCGAGCTCCGTATCAAACAGCGCTTGGCGCCCGCGGGCAAACGCGGACTGCGAATCGCTCCACACCAGCATCCTCTTCGTATAGGCCTGTTTCTGTTCTTCCGTAATATTCGCCGGGTTCTGCAGCGCTTCAGCGATATCCAGATTCTCTTCGCGGAATATCGCGGAGCCCTCGCTCACAAAGGTCTCCGGACCATCCATCCCTGCAGTTCCGAGGTCGGCGAGCGCGACTGCGCGCACAAGAAGGGCGGACTGTTCGCTTAAG
>CAYQJR010000021.1:0-11138 GCA_964418065.1 uncultured Candidatus Saccharibacteria bacterium
GAATCGCGTTTTCAAGACCGACGAAGCTCGTTTGTTCACTGAAGCGGCTGATCCGTCGAAGGTCCAGGACCCGTCGCTCATCATCTACAACGCGATGCTGAAAGGGATGACTCCCTCGTCGTTGGGGGTGGTCAGTAACGGCAACCAGACCGACGATGTTGCGAAGCTCGCACATAAGCTGGACCTGTACAAGGTCATGCAGGACTGGATGTATGAGCCGGACAAGCCCAACTTCACCCCCCGCATCACCGCCATCTCCATGTGGCTGAGCGGCAAAGCATACGCCGAGATGTCAATCGTTCGAAAGTCGCTCTGGAGCAACGCGTGCGATCGGCATCTGTACGAGATTAACCACCTCGGTCGTGGTTTCGGGCACTGCATCACGACGTACTCTGGGGACGGCACTCCCTTGCCGGCTTTTCAGGGCGAGCCGCATTTGTTGCCGTTTGTCGGGGACGCCGGCGAAATAGCGGCGCGGTACTGGCTGGCGCTGAACGAGAGCAACCGCGTCTCACTTGCGGTGAAGTTCATTTCGAAAAACGGTACCTCGCACATCACGGTCATGAACAAGTACCAGAAGGTGAAGTCCGCCGCCTAAGCCACAAGAAGCACAGCGCCCGTCGGGATACAATCCCGACGGGCGCGCTTATTTTAGTAAGTTATACTCAACTCATGAACCATACGCCACAGATAAAGAAGGCGATACAATTCGCAGCCAGAAAGCATCGAAAACAATTCCGTATTGCGGACGATTCATTGCCGTACGTGACGCATCTTTTTTCAGTCGCTCTTCTGGTCGCCGAAGATGGTGCAGAGGACGATGTTGTTACTGCTGCGCTGCTTCACGATACTCTCGAAGATACGGATACGACCCGCGAGGAGATAGCATCGACTTTTAATGAACGGGTTGCGGTTCTTGTTGAATCAGTGAGCGAACCAAAAGAATTAAATGGAAAGAAATTGAGCTGGAGAGAGATGAAAGAGTCTTACCTCAGACACCTGAAGAGCGCAAGCGATGATGCCGTTCTTATCGCTCTTGCTGACAAAGTGGATAATATTGAGAGCAGGAATGAAGAATTCGCGAAAGAAGGCGTTGCATTCTTGAAGCGTTGGAAGCAGCCCCAGGAAGAATACCTCTGGTTTTATGGCGAAGCGCTACGTATTGCACAAGAACGTCTACCAGAACATTCGCTCACGGAACGTTATAGTAAGGATTACCAGATTTTCGCGCGGTCTTTAGGCTTTCGGTAGAGTTTGTCGTCTTTCTTTACACCGAAGGCCGCATAGAATTCAGGGAGATTTGAGAGCGGGCCGTTGACACGAAAGCGGGACGGAGAGTGCGGATCCGTCATCACCATCGTCTTCCGGTATTCCGGGCGTTCCTGCTCGCGCTCGGTTGTTGCATACCCGAGGAAGAATCGTTGTTCCGGAGTATAGCCGGCGATATCTCTGCGGCCGGTTTCTTTCAAGCGCAGCTGATAGGCGTCAAAAGCAATAGAAATCCCGCCAAGGTCAGCAATATTTTCTCCCAATGTTAATTTCCCATTAACATGCATCTTTGGCGCGACTTCGTACCCATTGAATTCTGTAACGAGCCGTTTTGCTTTTGCGGTGAAGCGGGCGCGGTCGGTCTTTGTCCACCAGGTTTTCCTATTTCCCTTACCGTCGAACTTTGACCCTTGGTCGTCAAATCCATGCGTTATCTCGTGACCGATGACCGATCCTATCGCGCCATAATTGAACGCATCATCGGCAGTAACATCGAAGAAGGGGTGTTGCAGAATAGCAGCAGGGAAGACAATATCATTCAACCCGAAACTGCAATAGGCATTTACCGTCTGCGGGCTCATAAACCATTCCTTACGATCAACCGGTTTGGCGAGGCGCTTAAGCGCACGGCGGTGCTCGTATTCGCTTGCACGCATTGCGTTCCCCGCATAGTCATCGGCACGCATATGGAGTCCGCGATATGACTTCCATCGGTCGGGGTAGCCGAGTTTCCTATTCATTTGATGCAGTTTTTGAATTGCTTTTCGTTTTGTGCCGGCACTCATCCAGTCAAGGCTCTGTATACGGGCCTCATACGCGCGGAAGAGGTCAGCAACAATCAGGGACACCTTCTGTTTCGCTCCGGCGGGGAAGTATTCCTCTACATAGAGCTCGCCAAGAAGCTCGCTCAGCCCTCCGTTCACCACCCGCAGTATGCGTCGCCAAAGCGGCTTCATCTGTTTTGTCCCTGTCAGCACTGTGGCGTAGAAAGCGAAATTCTCTCTCTCGATTTCTGGAGTAAGAAATGAAGCGAAATTACTGATGAGATGCGTGCGTAGATAGGTCTTCCATGACTCAATCGGATAAGTAGCAAGAAGCCGTTCAACAGCAGTAAAGAATACAGGCTGCATCACCACAATTTGCTTTGGTTTCGCGCCAAGAAGAGTGAAATATTCTTTCCAATGAATGTTTGGCGTAAGCGTCTCTAATTGCTTCAACGACTTTCTGTGGTAGGTCTTGTCTACATCGCGCAAATCTTCTTTCTTCATTGAGACTTTGGCGAGCGCCGTTTCTATCTCAAGAACAACAGCCGCTTCCTGTCGTGCTTCTTTCTTGCGCCCGGCAAGTTCTAGAAGGCGCACCAGGTGCTTTTCATACGCGGTGCGCACGCGTTCTGACTCGGCGTCACTCTTCAGATAATAATCACGATCGGGCATACCTAAGCCCCCTTGGCCAAGATGGATGATGTAGCGCTCGCTGTTTTTCATATCCTGGTCAATACCGATACCCCAGATACCTCCCGATCCGAGGCGCTCAAGATGAGCGATGGTGCGGATAAGGTCGCGCGGATTCTGTATCGCGCGGATACGACTCAATAACGGCTGAAGAGGCGAGAGGCCTTTCGCGCGTCGTTGTTCCATATCCATACCCGAACGGTAGAGGTCGCGAATCATCTGCCCGGCGCTGCCTGGCTTTGTCTTTTTTGTCGCCAGAACTTTCTTTATAAGTC
Organism: uncultured Candidatus Saccharibacteria bacterium; assembly: GCA_964418065.1. Lineage (GTDB taxonomy): Bacteria > Patescibacteriota > Minisyncoccia > Phycocordibacterales > Phycocordibacteraceae > C7867-001. The sequence continues at coordinate 2,999 of CAYQJR010000021.1, forward strand.
TCTGGAGCTGTTTATCGGTCGCATGGCGTAACATCGTGAAGGAACCCCAACGGGCCTCCGCTTTCGGTATTGGGTTTCTTCGCATCCAGGCTCCGCTTGCATGATGGAAGAAGTCGTCCTGCGGACGCACCTTCGTGTCCATATCCCGCACATCAAATCCCCAATCCCTTTTTTGCATAGCACCATAGTATATGAATTCGTTTCTCCATGCTATCTTTTTCTGATATGACGGTTAACGAAGTGCGCAAGCGGTATTTGGATTTTTTCGCGAAGCGAGGGCACACGGTCATTCCCTCAGCGCCTATCGTGCCCGAGAACGACCCCACGACCCTCTTCACGTCGAGCGGGATGCAGCCCTTGGTGCCGTATCTGCTGGGCGAGCCGCATCCGGAGGGGACCCGGCTCGTGAATTCCCAGCTCTCGTTCCGTGCTGGAGACATAGAAGAAGTAGGGGACAACCGCCACACCACCTTCTTTGAAATGCTCGGGAACTGGTCTCTCGGAGACTACTTCAAGAAAGAACAGCTGCCGTGGGTGCATGAATTCCTGACCGAGGAGCTGAAGCTTCCCAAGGAGCGGCTCTGGGTCACCTGCTTCTCCGGCGACGAGACACTTGGTTTGCCGAAGGACACGGAGGCGGCGGAGATCTGGAAGAAGATCGGGATGCCGGAAGAGAAGATTCTCTTTTATGACGCCAAGAAGAATTGGTGGAGCCGCTCTGGCGTACCGGCGAATATGCCCGCAGGAGAGCCGGGCGGCCCCGACTCGGAAATCTTTTATGAGTTTACGGACATTGCGCACAACCCTGCGTTTGGCGAGGAGTGCCACCCGAACTGCGACTGCGGCCGCTTCATGGAAATCGGCAATTCGGTCTTTATGGAGTACATCAAGAATGCGGATGGCTCTTTCGGGAAGCTGCCGAAGCAGAATGTGGACTTCGGCGGCGGCCTAGAACGCCTCGCCGCCGCCACGCGCGACAACCCCGATGTCTTTCTGATTGATGTGTTTGATGCGCCTCGCGAGGTTCTTGAGAAGCGCTCGGGTAAGAAATATGGTGATGATAAAGCAACCCGTTCATTTCGCATTATTCTTGACCACATACGCGCCGCGTCCCGAATATTTGAAGCCGGCGTGAGGCCCTCAAACACTGAACAGGGGTATGTACTCCGCCGACTTATTCGTCGCGCTATTCGTGAAGCCGACCGTCTTGGGATTAAAGATTCAATTCTGGGCGAAGTTGCGGGCGGATATGTCGTTGAGTTTGGACAAGAAGAAGACCAATTCCGCAAGACGCTCGCTCACGGTATGCGCGAGCTGGAGAAGATGGGCAAGGATGTTGACGCTTTCATGCTCTTCACTACTTATGGATTCCCGATTGAACTCACGGCAGAGATTGTGAAAGAGAAAGGGATCACAATTGATATGAAGGCTCTGCAGAAGAAAATGCAGGAACACCAGAGCCTCTCGCGAGCAGGGGCGGCACAGAAGTTCGCGGGTGGGCTCGCCGACCACGCCGAGCAGACGATTCGCTATCACACGGCGCACCACATCCTCCTTAAGGCGCTTCAGATGGTACTCGGGAAAGATGTCCATCAGCGGGGGAGTAACATCACGAGCGAACGGCTTCGCATAGATTTCTCCTACGGCGCGAAGATGACCGCGGAGGAGAAGGCGGAGGTGGAGAGAATCGTGAATGAGAAGATTGCAGAGGCGATTCCGGTCATCCGCACCGATATGAAGAAGGGAGAAGCGGAGAAGCTAGGTGCCGAACACGAATTCGGCGTGAAGTATCCTGAAATGGTTTCCGTCTACTCGGTTGGTCCGCTTGAAAGCGCGTTCTCCATAGAATTCTGCGGCGGACCGCATGTGAGCAACACTCGCGAGCTCGGTGAGGGCGGAAAGAAATTCAAAATTGCGAAGGAGGAGGCATCTTCTGCGGGCATCCGCCGTATTAAAGCAGTGCTAGAATAAACGGATGAGTTTATTGAACAGCCTTTTCCACGGAAAGAAGCATTCAGAAACCGCAGTATTGATTGATATCGGCGCCGACTCGGTCGCCGGCGCATACGCACAGTACGGAGAAGGAGAGAAACCCCTTATCCACTACACCCGGCGCCTGCCTATAGAAGTCCGCAAAGGAGAGCCTCATGAGGAAGCGATGCTTCGTGCGCTCGGAGTGCTCGGAGATGCCCTTATCAGCGAAGGGGCGCCCGTCCTTGTACGGGCGGTGGGCAGTGCCAGGATCAACGCTGTCCTCGTCTCCATCGACGCACCGTGGCAGACGACCTCCGTGCGCACCGAATATCTCGAGCAGGACGAACCGTTTGTCTTCACGAAAGATATGGTGGTAGGAGCACTCAAGAACAGCAACGCCGCTCCTACAGGCAAGACACTCGCCGATGAGAGCGTCATCGGGACTATCTTGAACGGATACGAAACACGCGACCCGTACGGGAAGCGGGCGCGGCGCGCTTCCATTATCGTTCTCGCGTCATTTATTGATGAGCAAGTTGCGAAGAGCATCCACGACGCGCTCCGGCGTCTCTATCACACGAAGAATATTCTCACTATCTCGGGCAACTCGCTTCGTTATCAGGCGCTTTGTATCGCATTTCCCCACGAGCGCGACGCGCTCATCCTTGATACTACCGGACCGCTCACCTCTATCGCTCTCATACGGAGAGATTTGCTCATGGATATCATTGAGGTGCCCGGCACAGCCGACACGGCCTCGTGGCTGAAGAATATTTCGGGTAAACTTGCTCGACTCGCAGAACGGTTCCCGCTCCCGCGCACGATATTCCTCCTTACCAAGGAGAAGGACCTTGCCTCTGAACGACAGACTCTCGATGTGGCGAATCTCGGCTCGCTCTGGCTCTCGGACAACCCGCCCAAGATTATCTCGCTTCTCCCGAGTCATATTATCGGTTTGATTCAGGAAGCGGCGAGCGTCACGCCGGACCTCCCGCTCCTTCTGATGGCGCTCTATTACCAGAGCCGAGCAGTGGACAAGTGAGTCTTGGCGGCGAGGAGGGGGGTGGTATACTCCGAGGCATATGCGTACTCTTAATGACATCACCCCGCCGTCCCGCCGCAAAGAAGTAGACCCGCTCAGCCAGCCCGCCGGTTCAGGCCCGCTCCGCCTCAATGAACGCCCTCCGACATTCCCGTACATCACCCTCATTGCGATTTTTCTCGTTATCGCACTCTCTGTCGGGGCACTCTTCTACTTCTCCAGCGCCAAGGTTGAAGTAACGCCGAACACCGTCTCGGCCGCAGTCCAGAGCTCTTTCACCGCCAATCAGAGCAGCGGTCCTCTCCCGTATGAAATCATCACCGCACAGAAAATCGCGACCCAAAGCGTTAAGAGCAGCGGCACCAAGACCGTCAATTCTTCTGCGAGCGGGAATGTCATTATTTACAACAAGCAGACGAAGTCCCAGCGCCTCATCACCAATACGCGCTTCGCAACATCCGCGGGGCTCATCTTCCGTATCCACACGGCAGTAACAGTACCGGGCGGAAGCGCGGCAAATCCGGGAAGTATTACAGCGAAGGTCTATGCCGACCAGCCGGGAAGCACCTACAATGTCGCCCCGACTTCGTTCACCATCCCCGGATTTGCGGGAACGCCGCAGGAAAGTCTGGTGTACGCGCGTTCAGAAGTGCCTATGACCGGAGGCGCCTCGGGAACTGTACCGGTTGTAGATTCCGCGGTTGAGAGCCAGGCGGAGGAAGCGCTTAAGGAGGCGCTCACGCCCGACCTGCTCGCCGCAATTAAGGAGCAAGTCCCCGAGGGTTACATCCTGCTTGAGGGCGCGTCCAGCACTTTCTTTGAAAAGCTGACCCCCGTCCCTTCCGGAACGACGGGACAGGTTGATGTGAAGGAACAAGGAACTATTACCGCGGTCGTCTTCCCAAACTCCTCGCTTGCAAAGGCGGTTGCCGAATCAATCACTGGTCTTGATTATCAGGGAGAGCCGCTCACTCTCGGACCAACAAGCAGTCTCACTCTCTCTGCACCGCGCCTGCCGGACGCAAACGTAGCCTCCTTCGCCTTCACCCTCTCCGGCACCGCATCGCTTATCTACACGATTGACCCAACTCGCATCGCCGCAGCGGTGAGCGGGAAGACGCGCTCGGCAGCCGAGGTCGCGCTGACCAACTATCCGGAAGTTAAGCGGGCAATCATCACGCTCCGTCCGTTCTGGCGCAAGACCTTCCCGCAGGACCCTTCCTCCATCTCGATTGTGGTCGCGAATCCGTAGGCCTGATTTGACGATTCTAGAGACACCTGCTAGATTAATGAGGTACTGCATGGTTGCTAACGAGAATAATGAGTGAGGGTGAAGAGACAAAATCGACGGTGACCGGAACCGTGGAGGAAGTATTGCCGAACTCGCTTTTTCGTGTTCGTATCCCAGCCACCGAGGAGGGGGCGGAAGGGGAACTTAAGCTCGCGTACCTAGCAGGGAAAATGCGTTTGCATCGTATCCGCGTTCTGATGGGCGATCAGGTGGAGATGGTGCTTGACCCATACGGAGGCCGTGCAAGAATTGTTCGCCGATTAACCTAATACTTTAAAGAGATTTCCAAATGAAAGTCCGTGCTTCTATCAAAGTCCAACAGCCAGGTGATCAGCTCGTCCGTCGCGGCGGGCGCTTGTATCGTATCAACAAGAAGAATCCCCGCCGCAAGGCGCGCCAGGGCTAATTTCTATACTTATGCGTATCGCCGGCGTTACCATTCCCGATAATAAACAACTCGCGTATTCTCTGCCGCTCATCTTCGGCATCGGGCCGACGCGCGCCCGCGAAATCCTCGCGCAGGTCGGCGTCCCTGCCACGAAGAAAGGAAGCGAAATTACGGCAGACGAGGAGCAGAAGATTCGCTCGCTCGCAGAAGGATTCACGATTGAGGGCGAGCTGCGCCGAGAAATCGGTCAGAACATTAAGCGTCTGAAGGACATCCATGCGATCCGCGGTGATCGCCACGCGCGCGGGATGCCGGTACGCGGACAGCGCACCAAGACGAACTCGCGCACGCGCCGCGGGAATGTCCGTAAGACGATGACCTCGGGCCGCCGTACGCTGGAGAAGACATAATTATGGGTAAGAAACGCATCATTAAGAAGAGCGGGAAGGGGATGGACGCGGGCCGCAAGGAGCGCGCGATGAACAAGGTGACCAAGCGCCATCTAGAGAAGGGTGTGCTTCACATTGAGGCCACCTTCAACAACACCAAGGCGCTCCTCACCGACGAGAAGGGTAATGCCATCGTCTCATCAAGCGCGGGCGCGCTCGGTTTCGCCGGCGCCCGCAAGTCTACCCCGTACGCCGCCGCGAAGGTAGGCGAATTCCTCGGCGAGAAGGGCATGATGATTGGCCTTAAGGAGGCGAGCGTCATCATCCGCGGCGTCGGCGCGGGCCGCGAATCGGTACTCCGCGCTTTCTCGGGCAAGGGTGTGCAGATTAAGTCCATTAAGGACATGACCCCGATTCCGCACAACGGCCCGCGCCCGCCGAAGCCGCGCCGCATCTAATTTCTATACTATGAAAACTGGACCACGATACAAAATAGCGAAGCGTCTCGGCGCGAGCGTGTTTGAGAAGGCGCAGACGCAGAAGTTCGCCATCTCCGCCGAGCGCTCCGCGAAGAACAAGAAGCGCAGTCGCGGGCGCCAGAGCGAGTACGGCAAGCAGATGCTGGAGAAGCAGAAGGTGCGCATCACCTACGGGCTCCCCGAGCGCCAGTTCAGCAATTATGTGCACAAGGCACTCGCCGCCCACAATGTGAATCCTACGACTCGCCTCCACGAGATGCTTGAACTGCGCCTTGATAATGTCGTCTGGCGCCTCGGCCTCGCCTCCACGCGCCGCGCCGCCCGCCAGATGGTGGCGCACGGTCATGTCATGGTCGGCGAGAAGAAGGTCCGCGTCCCATCGCACATGCTTACCGTGGGCGACACGCTCGCTATCCGCGAGGGCTCCAAGACGCACGGCGTCCTGGTCGGCTTCGCGGAGAAGTTTGCGGAGCGCCCACTGCCATCCTGGCTCTCGTGGGACCCGAAGACAATGTCGGGTTCGGTCACGGCGAAGCCGACCGCCGCTTCCGCTGATGTAGCGGGCGATCTCGTCGCGGTGCTCTCGTTCTACACGAGATAATAGAGTATAGTAGTTTCAGTATTATTAATTGGTAATTACGATTGAGTTATGGAATACCACATCACACTTCCGAGTAAGCCGCGTATCGTTTCTGAAGAAGGGTTGCAGGGCGTCTATGAGATAGATTCGCTCTATCCGGGCTACGGCCACACGCTCGGCAACTCGCTCCGCCGCATTATCCTCTCCTCGCTTCCCGGCGCGGCTATTACTCAGGTCAAGATTGAGGGCGTTCCGCACGAGTTCGCCACCCTTGAGGGCATGCGCGAGACCGTGATGGAGCTCCTCCTGAACCTCAAGCGCGTCCACTTCGTCCTCCACGGTGATGAGCCTCAGACCATTTCGCTCACGGCGAAGGGCACGAAGGAAATCACGGCAAAGGACTTCAACCTCCCATCTCAAGTTGAGATTAAAAATCCCGACCAGCACATCGCTGACCTCTCGGGCAAAGCGTTCTTGGAGCTTGAGGCCACCATTGAGCGCGGGCTCGGCTATGTCCCGCGCGAGGTGCTCACCAAGGACAAGGTAGACATCGGCACTATCGCGTTGGATGCGACTTTCACACCGATTCGCCGCGTGAACTACGAGGTAGACAACATGCGCGTGGGCGACCGCACCGACTTCAACCGCCTCCGCATCCTTATTGAGACCAACGGCACTATCGCTCCGCGCCAGGCGCTGGAACAGTCCATTGAGACGATGATTCACCAGCTGAAGGCGGTAATCGGCTTCCAGGAACGCGAGCCGGCAGAAGCCTCTAGCAAGTCCGAGGGGTCAAGCGACGCGGCAAAGGTGAAGATTGCAGAGCTCAATCTCTCTCCGCGCGTCGCGGCCGCTCTTGAAGGCGCGAGCATCAAGAGCGTCGCAGGGCTCGCAAGGAAGACTGCGAGCGCGCTTAAGGAGCTGGACGGTATCGGCGACAAGGCGATTGAAGAAATCTCTGAGGCGCTCGCCGGATACGGTCTCACACTCAAGGCCGACTAATTTTGATTATCTTTTGCTATGGCATTTACTAAAAAAGGGAAGACCTTCCACCGCGAGACCAATCAGCGCTCGGCGCTAATCCGTTCGCTCGCGCGCTCCCTCGTGCTTGAAGAGCGTATCGCTACCACCGAGGCGAAGGCGAAGGCGCTCCGCCCCTTCGTGGAGCGCCTCGTGAGCTACGCGAAGGAGAATACGCTCGCCAGCCGCCGCGTCGCGCTGGTCCGTATCCACGACAAGGCCGCAGTGAAGAAGCTCTTTGAGACCATCGGCCCGCGCTACGCTGACCGGAACGGCGGTTACACCCGCGTAGTGAAGCGCTCTGTGCGCGGCAAGAGCAACGGCGCCAAGCTTGCGTATATCGCTTTCGTCTAGTATCCATATCGTATATGAGCACCAGCAACACGAAGCCAGCCCCAAGTACTTACACGATAGACGCGACTGATCGCACGCTCGGACGCGTGGCGAGCGAGGCTGCGAGCGCACTTCTCGGCAAGAAAAGCGTCCACTTCGCCAAGAATCAGGCGCTTCCTGTCAAGGTCACGGTACAGAACGCAGGGAAGATGCATCTCCCTGCGCGCCGCGTGGAGGGCAAGATCTACACCCGCTACTCTGGCTACCCGGGCGGTCTCTACTCTATGACGATGGAGGAGATGATTGCGAAGAAGGGTATCGCCGAGGTGCTGAAGAAGACCATTGACGGGATGATTCCGCGCAACAAGCTGCGCACCCCGCGGATGAAGAATCTCATCGTCACCGAATAATATGCCGCTTAAACATTTCATTACCGCCGTCGGACGCCGCAAGACCGCCATCGCGAGCGTGCGGATGCAGAAGGCTGATAAGTCTAGCTTGATGGTCAACGGCAAGACTCCTAAGGAATATTTCAAGACTGACCTGCGCGCACACATCGCCGAAGAGGCGTTTAAGAAGGCGGAGAGCGCAGACAACTACGCCGCCTCGGCGCATGTCTCGGGTGGCGGTATCGCCGCGCAGGC
>CAYQJR010000022.1:0-10870 GCA_964418065.1 uncultured Candidatus Saccharibacteria bacterium
CGCGAGAAATAAAAAAGACTCTTCCCGAGTCCGTCTTTTCCTCGGCGTCCTGCCTACCTACTCTATTCAGGTGGCAGTACGGTCATAGTATAGGAACCCCCTAGGGGCGTCAATACCTATAAAAACGAGACCCCGCCGAAGCGAGGTCAAGGTAAAACGGCCCTGTCGAGGATTTCTTCCCAGCTGAAAACACGGGTCACGAGCTCCGGAATGGCTCCTTGATTCCACGGACTGTCGAGAAGGAGCACCGGAATTCCCACGCAAGCGATTGCTGTCGCGTGCGCAAACGAATCCTCGATAAACAGCGCGACACCGACCTGCTTGCAGACTTCAGCTTTCGAGATTCTTTTCTCGACTGGCTCGTGATAGTGCCCGAGGAAATGCATGGCATCGAACACCTCTGCACCTTGTTTCCGAAGCCATGCAAGCGTCAGGTCGCGCACAGACTCAGGACGAGACGTGACTGCCACGAGCGTGTTCTGCTTCCTTAACTCCTGGAGCCCGGCAATCGCACCCTGTACTGATGCGGCCGTATGATGCTCGTCCGTGTGATAGAAGCGAAGACACCTCTCAATTGATTCTTCCGGCGTACACCTCCAGATCTTCGCAAGCTCGTAGGACACGATGTCTTTGCGCTCGTAGGAAGTCCCATAGCGCTGGTTGTGCCATCGGCAAAGCGCGGCATTGCAGTCGATAACCACATCATCGAGGTCAACGCCGAGAATCCTTGTCGGCTCGTTCATTTTGCACCTCATGATAGAAAGAACAGATCACATCCTAACCTTATTTTTCCAGCCGTCAAAGTTGCACGGGGGACACAAAGCAGTATGATATAAGAAGCCGTCACGCTTTGCTTGAGTCATGCAATCATCCAAAGAACGCGTCATTGTGTCAGTCGGAGGTTCTCTTATCGTTCCCGATGCGATTGACAGTGACTTTCTCACACGGTTTAAAGCACTCATTCTAGAAAAGATTCAGAAGGGTTTTTCTTTCACCATCATCGCCGGCGGCGGGAAGACCGCACGGCGCTACCAAGAAGCAGTAAACGCGGTCACTCCTCTCTCACACGCAGACACTGACTGGATTGGCATCCATGCAACACGGCTCAACGCACAACTCCTGCGCAACATCTTCGTCGGGCATGCGCATTTCCAAGTTATAACGAACCCGACTATCGATATTGATGCTGATGACCCGATTATCATCGCCGCGGGATGGAAACCCGGCTTCTCTACCGACTATGATGCGGTGCTTATCGCGAAGAACCTCGGCGCGCGCCGGGTGGTCAACCTTTCTAATATTGATTATGTCTACGACAGCGACCCGAAGAAGAATAAGAACGCGAAGAAGATAGAGAAAATAAATTGGGCAGACTTCAGGAAATTAATCCCTGCCGAGTGGGACCCGGGGCTCTCCTCCCCCTTTGACCCTGTCGCTGCGAAGGAGGCCGAGGCGCTCGGTCTTGAAGTCGCCATCATCAACGGCGCGAATCTCGAAGAATTCTCAAACTATTTGGACGGCAACCCTTTCATCGGAACGGTTATTTCCTAGTTGCCGTACATCTCTTTCTTGATTGCCTTGAGTTTCGCAATAACTGTCGGGTCGGTGATTTCCTTAAATCGCGGGAAAGTCTTGTCGTCTTTCGTTACCTCTTCCATCCACATCTCTAACGGGCGCAGGTCAAAGAGTTTCCCGGCCTTATACGCGAATGCTTCGTAGAGCGGCAGGTAGACGACCATATTGGTGTCTTCGGGTCGGCAGTCATTCTCGCTGTGATGACCGACGCCAATCACCTCATAAGCATAATTATTCACCGGCCCCTTTGGGTCATGTTTGTAATGGTAATAAAAGCCTTTCTCCGGAACGTTGATTGGAATGTCTCCGCGAAGATGCGCCATTTTACTTCTTAAACCAGTTTGCTATCGGGATGAGGAGTGGGGCGGAGCGGACGATGGAGGAGAAGGTACCGATGACAACGCCGACGAGCATCACCAGCGCGAAGTCACGGGTCGCCGGCGCGCCGAGGAAGATGAGCGCGAGGAGCGCGAGCGCCACCGTAAGCGCAGTGTTGATGGAGCGGGTCATCGTCTCGCTGATGGACTTCCCTATCGTGTCTTCAAATGATTCTTTGAGTCCAGTCTTCTCATTCTTCGCCAAGTGCTCGCGGATGCGGTCAAAGATAACAATCACATCATTCACGCAGTAGCCGAGGAGGGCGAGAAGCGCGACGATGAAAAGCGAGTTTACCTGCGCGTCCGTGTAGTGACAAAGCACGGCATAGAAACCGGCCGGAACAATGAGGTCAATCGCGAGCATCGCGACGACGATGAGGCCGTAGCCCCAGCTCGGCACGGGCTTAGACACCTTGCGGAACGCGAAGGCGATATAGAGCACAATCACAAGCACCACGGCGAAAATCGCCCAGATAGCCTTGCTCGTGAATTGGCTGCCGAGCGCCGGCCCCACACTCGTGTAGGCAAGCTCAGTCGTAGATGCATTCCCCGAAATGGCGGTGAGGACTGCCTCGTGCTCCGCTGGCGTCATCGTCCGCGTGCGGATGGTAATAGCATCGCTGCCCGAGGAGCGGACAGACACTTCTCCAAGGGGGACGAGCGCCACGCGCTCTTGTATCTCGGAGAGCGGCGGGACGCCACCCGGATACCTGACCTGCATCAGAGAACCACCGGTGAAGTCGATGCCGAGCGGGAGACCGAAGACGGCGATAGCGCCGATGGCTCCCGCGAGAAGGAGTCCCGTAATCCAGAAGAAGAGCCCGCGATGGTGGATAATATACATACTTATGAATTACGGTTGCCCGAGCCCATCAGGAAGTGCCATGGCCCTTCATTCTGCTCCGGCAGGATAGCGAGCATGAAGATGCGCGAGAGCGTCACCGCGGAGATGAAGGAGGCGAGGACGCCGAGCACGAAGACGAGCGCGAAGCCCTGCACGATTGAGGTCCCGAGCCAGAAGAGCACAACGCCTGAGATAATCATGGTGAGATGCCCGTCCCGAATAGCCGGCCACGCGCGACTGAAGCCGATGTGCGCCGCCTCGCGCGGACCCTTGCCCTCGCGCAGCTCCTCCTTCGTACGCTCGAAGATAAGCACGTTGGCGTCCACCGCCATACCGACCGAGATGATGAGGCCAGCAATTCCTGATGCCGTGAGCGTGACGGGGATAATCTTTATGACGGCGAGCATAAAAGCGAGATACTCGGCGAGCGCGAGCGCGGCAATCACTCCGGGGAAGCGGTACCAGAGAATCATGAAGAGCGACACGATAATAAAGCCGACGGCGCCTGCGAGAACGCCTGCTTCAATGGCGGCGGCGCCCAAGGTCGGACCGACAGCAGAACTGCTTTCAAGAGATATCGGGACGGGGAGCGCGCCGAAGTTCAGGTTGCGGACCAGATCGCGCGCTTCGGCCGCGGTGAAGTTCCCCGAGATAGTCGCCTGGCCGCCGGGAATCGCTTCTTGGATGACCGGCGTAGAAATCGGCTGTCCGTCGAGGAAGATGGCGAGCATCTCTCCGACATTCTCGCTCGTAATTTTCTCAAAGAGTTTGGCGCCCTCGCTATTGAAATTAAGAATCACCTGCGGCGCTGTGAGCCCTGCGGTTGCGCCCGAGCCGAAGCCGAGCGCGGCACTCTCAAGGTAGCGACCGTCAAGACCTGTTGAAACGAAACCGATAATCTGGCTCGTGGTGCCTGTACCTGAGGTCTCGGCGAGCCGGAAGTCGAGGGTCGGCGTCTCGCCAAGCGCGTCGACTGCCGCCTTAATATCAGTCACGCCCGGAAGCTCCACAATGAGGCGGTTATCCGTTGTGCCCGAGAGGGCGCTCGCCTGCTCTGTCTGCACTAATGGCTCGGCAACGCCGAAGAGGTTCACCCGGCGCTCAATAACGCCCTGAAGCGCCGAGAGAGCATCGGAGCGCTCGCCGGCGGGTATCTGGCTCATATCGGCCTTGTAGATGAGCTCTGTCCCTCCTGCGAGGTCCAGGCCGAGCTTAAAGCGATACTTACTCTCCGGGTTGGCCTGTGTCGCCCACACGAAATAGGTAAGGAAAAACCCTGCAATGAGGGCTATGGCCGCATACACCCGATATCGAGTCATGGAGAGAGTATAGATGAATTAGCCCGCTCGGCAAGGGTGACGGCATTCTCGAAGAGACAGGCGACACTGATGGGGCCGACCCCGCCGGGGACGGGCGTGAAGAGGGAGCATTTTGTGGCACAAGCGGGGTCGGCATCGCCCGAGAGCGCGCCGTTAGATTCTGAAGTCCCTGCATCAATAATGACGACACCTTCTTTAATCATCTCGGGAGTAATGAGGTGCGGTGAGCCGGCGCCGGCGACAATAATGTCTGCGGTGCGAAGTACTGCGGCAAGATTGCCCGATGCCGATGTCAGGACAGACACTTCCGCGCCCTGCCCCGCGAGCCACTTCGCACAAGGACTCCCGACGAGCCAGCCGTCGCCAATCACTATTGCTTTCTTCCCTTTCAGATTAATCTTGTTCTGTATAAGAATCTCGCGCATCGCACCAACCACGGGTGGTAGAAGCGCGTCAGCATCTCCCCTTTCAAACACCGCTCGCGCGCCGGACGAGAGAACATCTGCATCCTTCTCGGGCGGGATAGTGTCACATGCTTCTCTTTGATTCACACCAACGGGAAGTGGGAGCTGGACAATAACTGCATCAGCGTCATCAGTTGATGCACCAAGCGGTCGCGTTTCAAACATGCATCCCGCATCTATCGCACGCGCCCCCTTAATCTTTAGGTATGAGAGTGTCGCCGGCGTCTCACCCGCCACAATCGCTACCACGCGCGGCGGGTGCGGCAGGCGCTCCGCGCGCGCCTTGGCGCGCGCAAGTATGCTGCTTGCGAGTGCGCGGCCGTCAACAATCATAAATTATATTCTTTCTTCAGTTCTGCGATGCCCTCTTCCAGAGTCACTTCCGGCTCCCAGCCAAGGAGCTTTTTGGCGAGGGTCCAATCAGCCTTCGAATCATGCGCTTCGGCTCGCGGAGGAAGCGACGCACGCGGCTCTCCGGGCGCAATGAGCTCAGCGAGCGTATTCACCGAAACATTCCTGCCGCTGCCGATATTTATCACTTCTCCCTTCCCCACCTTTTGACTGGTCGCCGCGAGAATATTGGCACGGACGATGTCTCGGACGTTCGTAAAATCGCGAGTCTGGGTGCCGTCTCCTACTATCGTAAGCGGCTCGCCACGCATCTTTTGTGAGATAAATCTCCCCACCGCAAGCGCATACGGACCTTCCGGGTCCATACCCGGACCGTAGACGTTGAAGTAACGCAGAGAAACCGTCTGCAGACCGTACACATTCGCGAAAAGAGTCATATACCTCTCCCCTATGTATTTATGAAGTCCATAGGGATTTACCGGCTGCACGGGCGCAGTTTCCGGAGCCGGAAGTATTTCCTGATTTCCATACGCAGAGGCCGAAGCGGCAAACACCACACGGCGCACTCCAGCCGTACGCGCCGCCACCAGCACTGAAAGAGTACCGTCGACATTGGCTTCATGCGACTCAACCGGGTGCTCTATAGAAAACGGTACCCGAGGAAGCGCGGCCTCGTGGAACACCACGTCTGCACCCCGGAAAACGCCTGTGATTCCGTCACCATCGAGAATATCAAGCTGGTGAAATACAGCACCCTCCGGCACCTTTTCTCTTTTTCCTCCAGAAAGATTATCAACGACACGGACTTCGTGTCCCTCCTTGAGGAGAGCTTTCGTCAGATTGCTCCCGATAAATCCGGCACCACCAGTGACGACTGCTGTCTTTTTTGTTGTGTTCATGTTCCAGAAAAAGCGGATAAAGTGCGAAGCGTCTTCAGTGCGATAGCGAGGTCAATACCAAGCGAACGGTGCTTGAGATAGTAGAGATCAAACGAGAGTTTCTTCTTGGTACGCACTACATCTGCTCCGCCCCGCGGAGCGTTGTAGTCATGGATTTGCGCCCACCCGGAGAGACCGGGGGCGATAAGATGGCGCAGGTGGTAGTGCGGGATTTCCCGCTCATATACTTCAGCGATTCGCGGAAGTTCGGGGCGCGGGCCGATGAACGAGAGGTCGCCAGCGAACACATTCCAAAGCTGCGGAAATTCGTCAATGCGCGTTTTCCGCAAGATTCGCCCGAGCACGGTTACCCGATTCTGCTCCTGCAACTGGGGGTCTCCGTAGTCATCGAAGAGCATGGAGCGCAATTTCATAATGCGGAAGGTGCGGCCATTTTTACCAATGCGTTCTTGGTAGAGAAAGGGCGAGCCGTTCTCCAAATACAGAAGAACTGCCGCAAGTGCGATGAGGGGAATCGCGATGAGAGAGAGTGCAAGCGCGAGCAGGATATCAAATACGCGTTTGCTCCGGTCATATATCACCCGATTCTTCGGCAAAGAGTCTACAAGCTCTCTGGAGTCAATATGTTCAATCGGTACGCGGTCAAAGATCTCTTCATAGAGAGGAGCTGCGTCCATGTACACGGCTCCTTCGGCGTGACTGGCAGATGGATTCTTCTTTTCCACTCGGCCAACAAACCGAATCATATACTTATTGTTGCTGTTCACTTCTTCATATAATTCATCTGCCGCCAGTCCCGCTCCGACCAAAATGACCGGTACGCGTTCCTTCTCCGTTATTTCGCGATTCATTCGGTAGAAGCGCCACGCGCTCTCGGCGATGACCGAGACGAAAAGATACAGTACGAGAATGGTCTTGGGGGCAATGCTGAAGGGGAGGATGAAAAAGAGAACCGCCGCTATCGCTACCGTTGCTACCTGTGCGCCAAGGATGCGGGAGCCCATAATGCGGCGTATCGGCCGCGTCTGTTTCTCGTATAATCCGGCAATATAAAACACTCCCAGCGAGAGCAAGAAGATTGGTAAGAACGGCACGAAATTCGTTTCAAAGTAACCCGGAGGAGGCCATGAGAGGTTCCGTAGAGTGAGGGCCACCCAGAGAGAGGCGACCAATATGAAAAAATCCCCTATCAGGAGCGTAATTGTCTCACGGCGGTCAAATGCCATAGGATAGATACTATAACGAGAAAATGTATTGTACAGTTGCACCCATGAACGCCCCTGCCCGCAAGAAGATCCTATTCGTCATCACCAAGTCAAACTGGGGTGGCGCCCAGCGGTATGTCTACGACCTCGTTACCAATCTCCCGAAGGACCAGTTTGAGACGAGTGTTGCGTTCGGGCAGTCGGGGCTCCTCGCCCTCAAACTGAAAGAGGCGGGTATGACAACCAGGCCAATTTTCTCGCTTGAACGAGACATATCCCTTATCGCCGATGTACAGAGCTTCTTCGAACTGTTTAGACTATTCAGAAAAGAGCGGCCCGATGTCGTGCACCTCAACTCATCCAAAGCAGCTGGGGTCGGAGCACTCGCCGCGCGCCTCGCGGGCGTACCACGAATTATCTTTACTGCACACGGCTGGCCGTTCTGGGAGCAGCGCAATCCCGTTTCTCGCGGACTCATTTATTTCTTCTCGTGGCTTACCGCCCTTTTATCCCACACGGTGGTTGTCGTCTCAAATTACGATCTCTCCGTCGCGAAGAAGATGCCGTGTGTCGGGTATAAAACCGTCCGTATTTATAACGGCATTGATTTGAACTTCCCACTTTATTCGGCAGACGTCATCCGCCACTCTTTTCCCCACGGAGTGCACGTTACAGGCACTATCGGAGAACTAGCGAGAAACAAGAACCAGATTGCGCTCATCGAACAGGCGAAGAATGACCCTGCCATGTATGTCGCTATCGTGGGCGAGGGCGAAGACCGTTTGTATCTAAAGAGAAAGGTAGAAGAATATGGGCTCGAAGACCGGGTGAAATTGTTCGGGTTTATGCTCGCGTCCGGAGTACTCCGCGGCTTTGATACCTTCGCTCTCCCCTCTCTCAAAGAAGGTTTGCCGTATGTACTGCTCGAAGCCAGAGCGGCAGGGCTCCCAATCGTTGCCAACCGTGTGGGCGGCGTTGGCGAGATATTGGACGCACAAGATATGAGCGAATTCTCACTTGAACGGATGGTGCAAAAGACTATTGCGCTGTATCGCTAACCGCCCACATATTCGTTTGCACTTAGGTTGCGGGTTGCGCTGCGACCGTAGCGCGCAAGCGAGGTGATGATGCCGAGCGCGGCAAACTCTAAGACAAGGTGCGAACCGCCTGAGCTCATAAACGGTATAGTTGTCCCGGTCACGGGCAAGAGTCCGAGACTGATGCCTGCGTGTATCGCAACATGCGCGGCGAGCAGAATCAGTACGCCGAGCGTGAAAAAGGCGTCAAAATTCGTTGCGGCTTCGCGCGCAATCTGCCCGAGACGCACGAAGAGAAGCGCGTAGACCGAGAGGAGCAGTACCAATCCGGCAAACCCCCACTCCTCCGCAAATGCCGCGAAAATAAAATCTGTCTGATACTGAGGCAAGAAACGGAGCTTTGATTGCGTCCCATGGCCGACACCCTTGCCGAAGAGCTCCCCTGACCCGACTGCAATCTTCGCCTGATAGGCGTTATACCCCGCGCCGTGTATGTCGCCCGCCGGATTGACGAATGAGACGATGCGGTCGCGCTGATACGGCTTCAGGCCGCCAAACCACAGTGCGGAGCCGATGATGAGAGCGACGAGCCCGAGCACCGCAAGGTGCTTCTTAGAGATGCCGGAGACGAGCATCATCCCGAGCCAGAGCGTGCTGAATATAATCGCATTCCCCATATCCGGCTCAACGAGGATGAGCACGGTGAGCGAGAGCGCATACGCGCCTGAAACGAGGATATGGCGGAAGTCCCCAATCTCCACATGCCGCCGCGAGAGATACTTCGCGAGAAGCGCAATCAGGGCGAGCTTCGCAAGATCCGCCGGCTGGAACGAGATAAGGCCGAATGAGAACCAAGCGCGCGCGCCCATCACCGGATGGGCGAAGATGAGTAGGAGCGCAAGCAGCGCGGCAGACACTCCATACAGCGTCATCACCACAGGCGTCCGACGAATAAGACTCATATCCAAATTGGAGAGCGTGAGATAGAGCACGACGGCGATGACGAGCCAGAGGAGCTGGCGCGAGGCGAGCGAAGCCCCCTGCCCAAAAGTGCTCATCGTGAGGATACCAAGAAGCGAGAGCGCTATAGCCGGGAACAGAAGCGTCCAATCAAAAAAGAATCGGGGGCGCGAGAGCGGCGCAGAGACCATACCTTATGGGAGCGGAATCACCGGCACGACCTGTATGGAGGCCGGTATGCCCGGGAATGGTGTGTTCCAGGTAAAGGTCGCGGCAGCGGTACTCTGGGCACCAAGGAGGGGAACTACGGTTCCCGATGCTGCAATAACATTTGAGCGCGCATCGCGCACCAGCACCACGACCTGCACATTCTTCAATTCAGACACGCTGCCGTTCACGAGCGTCGCGTCAACGCGCGGCATCGCTACCGAACCGCCTTGTATCGTGTTAGACACGCCCGGCACGATACGAGGGTCAGCCGTCATCGTAAACCACTTGATGGCGGATGTATCAATGTCGAGGAAAGCGTTCGTTACTACCTGTGCCCCTGACGCGATGCTGGGGATAAAGACGGTAGCAGTTGCGCCCGGCGGTAGGTCAACCGTACCTGGGATTGATTGGATGAGGGTCTGTTTCGCACCGTAGACGGTGACGCGGTACGGGACATTCTTGGCTGCGGCTACGGCGTTCTTATTCTCAATAGAGGAGGCGACGACCGTGCGTCCGGTGCTCGTGTCGGTAAATGCTTGAGTGAAGAGAACGGTCGGCGGTTGAAGACTCTCCACGCAGAGATACGCGCACGCGCCCCCACAGTCAATACCCGCTTCGTCCTGATTCTGTACGCCATCGGTACAGGACGGCGCCTCGTACACGGTGGCGATTGATACTATGAACACAAACGCGGCGGCAAGCGCCCCGATAATCAGCAGAATGAAAAGTCTCCGTCGCGCGGCCCATGACATCCGTTCAGTATAACAAAACGCCGCGCGAATACGCGCGGCGTGTTTTGTTTCAAGTGCTTGGTTCTGGCGGTTAGCTACTCTCCCCATCTGTAACGATGAGTACCATCGCCGCTAAGAGGCTTGACTGCCGTGTTCGGAATGAGAACGGGTATGACCCTCTCGCCAAACCACCAGAACCGAACACTCGAAGTGTCGGTATACGAAATATGCAAAAGCAATTGAAGTGTAAACGATTGTGCTATACAGAGTTCCGCACGAGAGACTGGACATATTAGTACTCCTCGGCTCCATGCCTTACGGCACTTCCACCTAGAGCCTATCAACGTGGTCATCTCCCACGAGTCTCATAACGATTCCTAATCTTGGAGCATGTTTCCCGCTTATATGCTTTCAGCGGTTATCACGACCCGACATAGCTACCCAGCGGTGCCCTTGGCAGGACAGCTGGTAGACCAGAGGTCAGTTCATCCCGGTCCTCTCGTACTAGGGACGACCCTCCTCAAGAATCAACGCCTGTAGTAGATAGGAGACCAACCTGTCTCACGCATCTAGTTTGCCCGCATTACTGCAGGGATCGGACTGTAACACCACCCGTTCCGGGTGACCAACATTCAGTCTCTAGAGGCCGCACTATCATATATGATAGTGAATTCCCTCGGTGTTGTCCTCGCGTACACAACGCGATTGGATTCCACCGATATTAGTTGATTTGCTAACGCGTATATTCCTATACGCGACCGCCGTGAGTTGTCTAACGCACAGTGCGTCTCCACGCACCTAACACTTCCTCGTGGATTCAGACCGTTCAATTGTCGATTGATTTAGAATCAACCGCTGAACGGTCTGAACCCAGCTCGCGTACCATTTTAATTGGCGA
>CAYQJR010000023.1:0-10809 GCA_964418065.1 uncultured Candidatus Saccharibacteria bacterium
GTAGAACCGGCATTCGCTTTTTGTGCAGGATTGGTTTAGTGGTAGAACAGTTGCTTCCCAAGCAACGGGCGGGAGTTCGATTCTCCCATTCCGCACTACTTCGTCTAGAACCAGCTCAAGATCTGTTCCCACCAGGAGAGCGGTTCGGTTGTCGTCGCCGGTAAGGGCGGTACGACCACAATCACTTCCTCTCCCGGTCGCGCAACGCCGAACGAGGTCCTGATGGCGGCATCCTTCCCGCGAGGAGTATTGAGCGACGCCAGATTCGCCTCAAGCACCGCCTTACGCTCCTCGAGCGCCTTGTATTGCCACGCCGCCTCACCCGCCTCCGAGACGGCGACATGGGCCTTCGCAAAGAGCCCCCAGATGCTCGTTGCAAGCCAGAAGGCAACGAGGAAGAGGATACCAATAAGCACCCCTTGTCGCCACTGTTTTGCGCGCATTTCCCTAGTATACCAACTAGTCGGCAGAAGACTGAACCATCTTCATAAAGACCTCTTCGGGAATATTCACTTTCCCCCGCCCGCGCTCAAGGAGCTTTTTCTTGCCCCGTTTCTGTTTGTCCAGGAGCTTATTCTTGCGCGATACATCGCCGCCATAGAGATACCCGGTCACATCCTTGCGCATCGCCGAGAGCGATTCCGAAGCGACGATGCGCCCGAGCGCTCTCGCCTGAATCTTGGTGACGAAGAGCTGGCGCGGCAAGATGTCATGCAGTTTCTCAACCATCTTGCTCCCTTCCTCCACAACGCGCCGGCGGGCAATGACGCGCGCAAATGCGGGCACAGCTTCGTCCGCAACAAGCACATCAAGCCGCACCACATCCGCTTCCCGCTCGGCAAGTATCTCGTACGAGAGCGACGCATAGCCCGAGGAAACATTTTTCAGCTTATCAAAGAAACCGCGCATCAGTTCCCGAAGTGGCATTTCAATCGTCATCTCAACGCGGCCATCCCCGTAGGTCTCCGTTCCATGCGTCACCGCTTCGTGGTCATAGAGCATCTGGATGAGCGCGCTTAATGAGGCGGGCGGGGTGATGATGATGACACGCGCCCACGGCTCTTCAATCTTCAGAATATCCCCGTATTCGGGAAACTTCGCCGGCGTGTAGATGGTCTCACGCACGCCGTTTGTCCTCGTGACGATGTATGAAATGGTCGGGATAGTCACGATGAGCGCGAGACTAAATTCGCGGCGGAGACGCTCGGTAATTATTTCAAGGTGGAGAAGCCCGAGGAAGCCGCAACGGAATCCCCTCCCGAGCACGCCCGAGGACTCTTCTTCAAAGGAGAGTGAGGAGTCCGAGAGTCGCAGCTGCGCGAGCGACTTGCGCAGGAGCGGGAGGTCGTCTTGGCTCTCCGGATAGACCGATGCCCAGACCACCGGCCGCACCCGCTCATAGCCCGGGAGCGCCGGCAAAGCGCCCTTAGGGGGCCCTATCGTGTCTCCGACCGCAACCACGCCCGGCTCCTTTATGCCCGTGACGATATAGCCAATCTCGCCTGCGGAAATAGAGTCTGCCGGCGTTTCGCCGGGGGTGAAGATGCCCGTCTCAAGCGCAATAAATTCTTTCCCTGCTGCACGGAAGACGAGCGATTGTCCCTTCCTGAAGGTCCCATCAAACACGCGCAGATACACCGCGACGCCGCGGTGCGTGGAATAGGAGAAATCAAAGATAAGACCGCGCGACTCGGCATTTTCCGCTCGTGCCGTGTCGCGCGGAGGCGGCACCCTCTCTACAATGGCCTCAAGCAATTCACTCACGCCCGCGCCGGTCTTCCCCGATACGGCAAGTACGGCGTCCACCGGCATATGCACCAATTTCGCAAGTTCGGCTTTTACTTCGTCCACGCGCGCGGCCGGAGAATCTATTTTGGAAACGACGGGGATAATCGTACACCCTTGCGCTTGGGCCATTGCAAGCGTCGTGAGGGTCTGGGCCTGCACCCCCTGCGTTGAATCAACGAGAAGGAGCACGCCCTCAACCGCATGAAGCGCGCGCGATACTTCATAGGAGAAATCAATATGTCCGGGCGTATCAATAAGATTGAGCGTGTAATCGCCGTAGCGCATCCGCACCGGCTGCATCTTAATCGTGATGCCGCGCTCGCGCTCCAGATCCATCCGGTCGAGCACTTGGTCGCGCATCATACGCTCGGGAATCGCCCCCGTACGCTCAAGCAGGCGGTCGGCCAGCGTCGATTTGCCATGATCAACATGGGCAATGATAGAAAAGTTGCGGATGTGGTTTTGGTTCACGGTTGGAGCGGTTCTTCCGCAGAAGGTGCGAGCGCCGTCGGTTGTCCTTTCTGCATCAGCTTGGAGAGTGCGCTCCGTACAATGCGGAACTCCTCATTCTCAACGACAGAGAGCGTAAGCGCGGCGGCGATAAGACCGACAATACCCGCAATAAGCCCTTCGGTAAAGACGGCAAGGAGCGAAGTGAGGGGCGCGATAGTGCCTGCAAACGAAAGCGTTGCGTAGGTCGCCGCGCCGCCGACAAGCGCCGCCAGCGTACCGTCTATGAGCGGCCGCACAAGCGTCGTCGCCAAGCCGGGAGAAACGCTCCGCAACGCAATGAGAGAAAGTACGGCAAGAAAGAGCTGTCCGATGGTTGCCGCGAGTGCGACCAGGAGAATCGTCGTTCCTCCGATATCACCAACCTTCAAGAGCTTCGCAAGGGATGCCGGTATTCCATCCAGCGGCAAGGCGAGGAATACGAGAGCGAGAACTACCGTGAGGACGCCGCCTGCGACCTGGTAGATGAGCGGCCGCCACGACTGATGCACCGCATAGAGCGCGCGGGAGAACAAAAGCACGAGCCCTTGCGCGACCAATCCTACCGCCAGAATAGCGAGAAGCGCGGCGGTAAGCCGCGTAGCATTCCAATCAAAGGCGCCGGTACCGAGAATGACGCGGACCAGATGTGCGCGAAGCACAACGATGAGACCGAGTGCGGTGACTGACCAGAGGATAATGTGGCGTGCGCTTGACGAGAGGATGCCGGTGAATTCAGTCCGCCGTTCAAGGGGCGAGGCCTCGGAGAGCGCAGGGAACGCCGCAACCGCATACGAGGAGCCGATGAGCGCGAGCGGGACTGCTTCAAGATTGCTCGCGAAGGTGAAGACCGAGACCGAACCCGAGCCCATTCTGGAAGCCAGCGCCGTAAGAACCAGCGCGGTTACCGAGCCCATACCAAGCGCAAGCGAGCGCGGGATGGAGTCCCGCACAATATCCATAATGATTTTCGTACTTGGGATACAGAAGCGCGGCATCACCCCTGCCTCAAGTACCACGGGGATATTTACGAGGAGATATGCAATGGAGCCAATCACAACACCGATTCCGATACCGGGGAGACCCCACAGAGGATAGAGGATGAATGTCCCGAAAATAATGCCGAGATTGTAGAGGACCGGAGAGATAGCGAAGAGCATAAAGCGTCGATGCACTTGCGTTACGCTCCCGATAATCCCGGAGAGACCGAGCAGGATGGGCTGCAGAAGCAGAATCCGCGCAAGCAGCACGAATTCGCTCTGATATGCCGAGGCGCTTAGGTTGGGGTAGAGAAACGCGAGGAACTGCGGCATGAAGAATGCGAGCACGATACAGACAACTCCGCCGAGGCCGAAGAGAAACGACGCCGACTCGGAGAGCAGGCGACGCGTCGCTTCCCGGTCCATCCCCGTAATGCGCGGGATGATGATGTACGCGCTCACGAGCGACGCAACAAGCGCGAAAACAAGGTCAGGAACGCGGAATGCCGCGTAATAGAGATCAAGGATCTCGCCTGCGCCGAAGGTGTGTGCGAAGGCGCGGTCGCGCAGAAGCGCAAGCAGCTGCGAAGCGAGCGTGAGGGCGGCAAGCAAGTACGCGGCCTGATGCAGGCCGCGTACAGGTGCCGCGATGCGATCGAATATTCCTCGAACCATCGCTCCAGTATACTCTTTTCGTCCGTTATTTCACGGGTGCGGGAGCTGCGGAGAGAAGATTCGCCGGGAACGGATTCTTCCCTGCTTTGAGCGCCGCGAGCTGCGTAGCGACTGCGGCCGCATTATCGCTGGACATGTCCGAGATTGCCTGCATCTGAGCGAGCGCATTCGTCATATCGCCCCGCTTCGCATAAATCGCAGAGAGGAAGTAGCGCGCGTTCGCAAACTGCGGATTCGCGGCAACGGCAGATGAGAGCGCCAATTCCGCATTTGCGAGGTCGTTTTGCGCCGCATAGAGGATGCCGACCTGGAAGAGGATGCTGGGGTTATTCGGCGTGAAGTAGGCGGCGGCAAGCGCGCTCGTCAGCGCATCCTTAACATTGCCGTCCTGCACTTCCAGTTGCGAGAGGAGGAAGATGGCGTCTGTGTAGTCCTGCTTCAGCGCGATAGCGGCCTTCAGGTCAACCTGAGCGGTCTTAATATCTCTATTCGCGATATCCAGCTGAGCGAGCGTGTAGGGGATTTGCGGATTCGTCGGGCTCAGAGCCTGCGCTTTCTCATAGGCAGTCCTGGCGCTGTCATAGGCTCCGGAAACGCCAAGCGGTACTGCTTGCGCGTAGAGATTCCCGAGCGCAAGCCAGCTCTGATAATTAGAAGGATTGAGGTTTGTTGCCGTGAGAGCGGCGTTGATGCCCGCGGAGAGAGCCGCCTGGTAGTCTCGCTGCGCCGTAGCTCGGTCGAGCGTTGTGGAACCCGCTATCTGATTGAGCCGGGCATTCGCAATAGCCGCTTGGACCTGGTACGCAATGACCGAGGGGGCGAAGGAGAGCGCATTCTGTACCGACTGATCAGCTTTGTCGAGATCACCCGCCGAGAATGCGGCTGTGGCCTTCGCTAGTTCTGTTGCCGCGATGTAGCGCCCGACAAGCGTGTACGCTGCAACAACCGATGAGAGCAGGAGAATCGTGAGCGCGAATACGATAACGAAGCCGAGTCGCGGACTCCTTGAGAAGATTACGCCCCGCTGTTCCCCGTTTGATGCGAAGCGCATCGTGGAGATAAAGAGGCCGGTGAAGACAAACGCAAGCGTGAGGATTACCGTACCCGGTAAGTCAAAGAGCGCAATCGCGAAGAGGTATACGGCGCTAATGAACGATACGATGGCAACATAGCGGGTAAATACATCTTGCGGGGCACTACGAATCAACATCCGCAGACCGAACACTATCAATAGGCCGAGGAACGCAATCCATGCGATGACCCCCACGATGCCGGTGGTCACAAACGAAGTCGGGATGAAGCCGATGCCGGAGGAGAAGTCTACATTCCAGAAGACCGTTGAGTTGAGGGACGCATCGCGGTATTTGAGCCATTCCACCCCGAAGGTGCTCGGGCCAGAACCGAAGACCGGAGAGGTGTTGTAGACCTCGCTTGCCACAGAGAAGGTGGACTGCCATGACGGACGGACGTTCAGGACGTTGACATTCAGAGCATTCGCGAGCGCGCCGCCCACTGTCCCGCCGATAAGGAAGAAGAGCGACACCGCAAGCACGGCAAGCGGCAAGATGAGGGAATGGCTTCCTTCGTCTGGTTCGGTTGGCAATTCGCTCATGACAACCGTTTCATCAAGATCGGTATCGCCCGCTTTTCCCCCGCGGCGCATCACAGACTCAACGAAGAGACCGAGCGACACGAGTGCGAGCAGTATCCACACCAGAGACGCGTTCGCAACTGCGAGCAGGAACAGCGCGCCAGCGCCGCTTACAAGGAGCATCCGGCGCGTTCGCTCCGAGAGTTCAACGAAACGCAAGGTGATGAGAATGGCGACAACCCCGAGACCCATGAAGGACGCTAGGTCGGAATAGGAGCCCAGAAGAGAGAAAGAGGGAGAAATCGTGTTCGGAGCGAATTGTCCGACAATAATAATCAGGATTTGGAGAGCGACCACGCCACCAAAGGCATATCCGCTCGCGCGCAGGAATGACCCGTATTGTTCAGGGCGCCGTAGGACCAGTGTGGCAAGCGTGCCGAGAACAGCGGCCACTACGAGAAAGCCAAGGGTGTCCGGCTCGAGTGCAGCGCCCCAGAATGCATTTGCGAAAGAGACGCCCGAGAACGCAGCGGAGAGCGCGTACGCAAGAACCGGGAGCCAGAGCACGCCGATGAGCGCGGAAGAGGGGAAGATGACATTGCCGCGTCCAAGGCGCGCGAGAATAAAGAGCGCAAGCGTGATAATGGCACCGGCAGCAAGCACAAAAGTCTTTGTTGTCGTGATTGCGGGCGATACGACCGGTATGACAACAAGAAGTGCGACGACAAGCGTTGCAAAGAGTGCCCAGATGCTGATGGTATCAAGAGAACGACGGCGAGACGTGGCTGGTTGCGGAGGCATGGTGAATGTATAAGGTTATCTACTTTGTGTTAATAATTTCAGTCTACTCTGTGCTGTCTCACTACAACGCCCTTATCCACAACATTATCGCGAGGTGACACCTTACAATATTCTCTATTTGCTTGACTCCGCGAGGTGACACCTTATACTTTAAGTATGACAATGAGAGATGCTCCGTTTGAGATTGGTGGATGGTACCACTGCTACAATCGTGGTATTGAGGAGCGCACCACCTTCGCAGACGCTCAAGATTACTCGCGTTTTCTGGAACTCTTGTACCTGGCGAACGATGAGACGCCGCTCCGGCGTGACGATATAGGTATCCGCACATTCGCAGAGATACTGGCTATTCCTCGGGGCGAGAAGCTTGTTGCTATCGGCGCGTTCTGCCTGATGCAGAACAGCTTCAACTTGGTGCTGAAAGAGGTCTCCGAGGGCGGCATTACCGCATTTATGCGCAAGCTGGGGACGGCATACACGCTCTATTTCAACTCGCGGCATACACGCTTGGGTAACCTCTTCCTTAAGCCTTTCAGGTCCTACCGCGCGACTTCTGAACATTCTGTCCAAGATCTTATCAACTATGTGCACGCTCATCCGGCAGTGCTCTATGAGCCTGAGTGGAAGACCAATCATGTTGTGGACCCCCAGTTTTTGGAAGAACACTTGGTGGCATATCCGTATTCAAGCCTTAGCGCCCATACCGGCGCGCGTACATTAAACTCCCCTATCTTAGACCCGCAGGTGCTTTCAGGAGCGCGTACGGTCCCGCTACAGAAGATGCTGCGGGAGGCACGCCGGTATTCCGCTGAGTCCGGTATACCTTAGATACGCAAATGTGGTATAATGTCGCGCAGACTAGGTCAGACGATCGCTCCGCACAAGTTGCGGGGAGGAAAGTCCGAACATGCTCTTGCCGCAAGGCGATAAATAGGTAGCGGGTAACGCCCGTCGTCCGCGAGGATAGAGGTGACTACAGAGACGCTAAGAGCGAAAGCTCAAGGCTCCCTTCGGGGAGAGTCCTGTTGAAAGACAGGGGTGCAACGAACAAATCCTTACCCGCATGCAAGGCCGTGTCCCAAGAGCAATCGAGGGGAGTGCCGCTTGAGCCCATGCGTAAGCAGGGGCCCAGATAAATGATCGCCCGCGACAGAATTCGGCTTACCGACCTAGTCTCACAAATGCGAAAACCCACGCTCCTGCGTGGGTTTTCGCTTAAGACTTAGGAAACTTTAGACAATTTCGCAGACGCCGGCGGCGCAGGCCAATTCCCTCTTCATATCTGACTCATCTTGGCGCTCGTAAGCCGTAAGCTGCGAGTAGTCAATCTTGGGGAAACGCGCGAGGCGCGCCTCATATTCCTCCTTCGTAATCGTTTCGTACGGTGCGAGGCGATACACATGATTGCTCCGCGGGAGGAAAGAGAGTCCGCCGATAATATCCCAATTCTTCTGGAGCCAATCCACTACGCCAATCCATTCGTCCTCGCCCACTGAAATCGTTGCCGAAGGGTTGTGCTCGGTGAAGTTGAGCTTGACCCGCTTCCAGTACTCCAGCTGTTCAAGCGCAGAGACATCATCTTTGAAGCGCGCCTCCTTGGAGTGGTCGGGCGCCTTCACGGGGAATTCAAACACATAGGTATTTGCCTCCTCGAGCGACTGCCCTACTTCCGGATAGTACGGCACGCCCTGGTCGCGCATCATCTTAAAGAGCGAGTCAGTCGCGCTGATGCGCACGCGGCGGATATAGTAGGGCGCGTGGCGCGGATGAATACCGGAGGCGCAGTTGAAGGTCTGGGAGACCGTGCCCGAGGGCTTCACGGCGGTGACTGACATTGAGCGCTCTACTCCGAAGCGCTTCGCGTACGTCACATTGGTCTTAATCGCCACATCGCGGACTTTCCGCATTACCTCGGGTCTGCGCACGACCGGCGAGTCCCACTGTCCGGTGATTGAGACGCCGAGCAGGCGCTCCTGTGCGCAGTGGTCAGTCCATTCTTTAGAAATATAGCCGAACTTCGTGAGCGTTGATTGGTAGGTGCCGAGAATTGCAGCAAGGCGCGCCTTACGCAGAAGTGACGCCTCGGTGTCGTGTGCGCGCGCGATAACCTCTGAGAGATTGCAGAATTGCTTTGACTGCAGAATAATTTCGGCGCAGGGGTTGGTGCCGATCGATCCGCGCACCACGCCATCTTCGCCGATAAAACCGGTCATCTTGAAGTAGTCAACGCGGCGCTTCGGCATCGTCTTAGCAAGCCCGGCGCGGTTGAAGAGACCTCGCTCGCCGCTTCCGCTTTTCATGAGCGCAACCCATTCATCCATCAGCTCGGCGTTCGTCGGCTGAGTCTCATACACGGCAGAGTTATTCGCCACCGAGCGATGTGGATCGGTCATATAGAACTGGCCTTTCTTGGCGTCGCGCATCTCCACATCATCAAGGTCAGAGAGCGAAATCATCGCGGTGCGGCGAACCCCGCCTGCAACCACGCATTCGCCTATCTTGCAGATAATGTCATGCGCATCAATGGTGCGCAGGCGGCGGCCCTGGCGGCGCAGAACCCGCTCGCGCGCGAAGGCGAGCAGGGAGCGCAGCGGCTCCGGACCGGACGCCTTCCCTCCCATCGTCTTGAGGCGCGCGCCGGCCGGGCGAATCAGGGAAAAGTCAAAGGAGACATCCCTTCCTGCATACCAGGTCTTGAGTCCGAGCGTGAGCGCGTCGCACCATCCTTCTTTGGAGTCACTGATGACATGCGTCTCTGCCTTCTTCCCTGTCTGTTTCATAATCTGCGGGAGCTGTTCAATATTCTGGCTCTCTACCGCGAACCCGACGCCGCATCCCTGCATTGAGAGGTACATAATTTCGGCGAAGTCTTCAAGCTTTACCGGTGCGGTGAAGGTACAGTTGTACGCGCAGGTGTTGCAGCGCCGTGCCGGATCGCCGGAGAACTGCATGAGGCGCATGGACGGCATCACTTCTTGCTTCAGGATGCCCATGCGCACTTCGGCATACTCTTTTTCAGTGAGTTTGTTGCCGAGATTCTCGCGCATGAAGCTTATGTACCGATCAACGGTCTCTATCCACGTCTCTCGCCGTCCTTCTTCAGGAATCCATTTCGCGTAGGTTCGCAGATAGACGAACTCGCCGAGCGCATTTCCTGCAAAATATTTCTTGCTCTCCTCCGCGAGCTTTTTCACGTGTTCCGGTATCTCGATATGCGTTGCGCGCAACTGTGCGCGCTTGTCGCGGTAGAGAATGTAGGCCTTCGCCGTCTTCACATAGTCGTTCAGGATGAGATATTTCTCCACCGAGTCCTGTATGCCCTCAACTGTCGGAAGAAATCCCTTATATTTCTTTGAGAAGCGCGCGAGTTCGCCGACCACCTGATGCCCAACGAGCGTCGCGTCTTCCGCGCCTCCCTCTTTCGCCTCGGTCATCGCCTTCAAGATGGCGGCAGAGATTTTATCAAAATCAAACGGAACGAGTCGTCCGTCGCGCTTTTCAATTTGCGCGATAACCTCACGGTAGCGGCGCGTTTCTTTAGACACTGGCGGCGCGACAGCAACCGTAGTGGTTTCGATCTTCGTATGAGCAGAACTTTTTACGCTTTTTGACATAAGGGCGGGGCGGCTACAGGTGGTTAATAATCGATTCTTCCTATTCCTCCTATTTTACTCCTGCCCGCAAGAAAAAGCTCTGTGGACAGCGTTATTTGGAAACGATTGGGAAACTTTTCAATAGGAGCGAGGTGCCGGTGGCGACCAAGTGCTCGCGGGCGAAGCCCGAAATGGTCTCTAGGACATATCGTGCCGGCGCGCTCGGATAAAAGACATCTGGGTAGCTGGCGGGCTGCACATTCTCCTTGATTGATACAACCTGTCCTTGAGAATCAAGCCAGAATATGTCCAACGGGACGAGCGTATCCTTCATCCAGAAACCGTAGTATCCATCGCGGGGAAACACAAAAAGCATCGCTTGATTTTGTGCAACAGTTTCTCGTCCAGAAAGGCCCCGCTCGCGTGCCTCTGTGGTTGTCGCATACTCAATAATCAAGGACACTCCTCCAAACTCTGCAGTGGGAAGTATCTGAATCGGCACTACCGATGTCCTATAGGAGGCCAGATATGCAAGAAACACAAGTATAGCGACCAGGAATCCTACGAGAATATATTTCAAAGGAATTCCCATGTTTGTATGATGACGCCGAGCACGGAGAAATTGTTTGAGGTCGCATACCCCCCGCCGGAGACAATAACAGGAGCGAGCATCTGATAATTTGATGAGGAGCTGTCTTGCGCCTGCGCGGTGCGCGAGCTCACAAGTAACACGAGCAATGCCGCGCATCCGAAGAGTATCCTCCTCATATCAATGATGCGTATATCGTAGCACGCTAATTGCGGAGGCGGAGAGATTCGAACTCTCGGAGGGTTGCCCCTCACACGCTTTCCAAGCGTGCGCACTAGACCACTATGCGAACCCTCCAGTTCG
>CAYQJR010000024.1:0-10169 GCA_964418065.1 uncultured Candidatus Saccharibacteria bacterium
ACGGTAGACACCACGACTGCCGGTCTCTATACGCTCACCTATACCGCGACCGATGCGGCAGGAAGTTCCGCCTCGGTCTCTCGCGTCGTGACGGTCGTAGCGCCCTCTGACGACGCCGCTGAAACCCCATAAATTAAGAGGACATCGTAAGTCCTCTGAGAGATGTCCGTGGACAATGGTATAATTTCTAGGAAGTTTATAATCAATTTTACGTATGGCTATTCGCGTTGCTATCAACGGGTTCGGGCGCATCGGGCGGGCGTTCGCGCGCCGCTCGCACGGACGCGACCTAGAGATTGTCGCGGTAAACGACCTCGGCGCGCTCCCGGATCTCGCGTACCTCCTGAAGCACGACACGGTCTACGGCAAAGCGCCCTTTGAGGTGGAGGCCAAGGACGGCGCCTTACTGATTGACGGGAGGGAAGTGAAATTCCTTTCTGAAAGAGACCCGGCAAACCTCCCGTGGGGGGCGCTCGGTATTGATGTGGTTGTTGAGGCGACCGGCATGTTTGATGAGTACGCGAAGGCGCAGGCGCATATCACTGCCGGAGCGCGGCGCGTGGTCATCACTGCTCCCGGCAAGGGAGAGGGAGGTACGACCGTTCTTATGGGCGTGAACGAAAAGGAGCTCGCGACCTGCAAGATTTCTTCCAACGCCTCCTGCACGACCAACTCCGCGAGCCCTGTCATCGCGATTCTTGACGAAGCTATCGGTATTGAGAAAGCGATTCTCTCTACAACGCATGCCTACACCGCGACACAGTCGGTGGTGGACGGTCCTGTGAAGGGCGATGATTTCCGCCGCGGGCGCAGTGCGGCGCAGAACATCGCCCCGTCTTCAACCGGTGCGGCCGTTGCCGTCACCAAGGCCTACCCAGGACTTGCCGGAAAATTTGACGGCATATCGCTCCGCGTTCCCGTACCGGCCGGTTCCATCGCGGACATTACCTTCATCGCGAAGCGCCCCACGTCAAGCGAGGAAGTGAATGATGCGCTTCGCAAGGCCGAGTCCAATCCGCGATGGAACGGCATTTTCAAGACAACCAGCGAACAGCTTGTTTCAAGCGATATTATCGGCGAGCCGTACGCCTCTATCGCCGACCTCGGCATGACCCGCGTGGTAGACGGCACGCTCGTGAAGGTGCTCGCGTGGTACGATAACGAAATGGGATATACGGAATCTCTCGTGCGTCATGTTCTTAAGGCTGCCACGGCGTAATAGTATAAGGCATGAAGGTATATTTCGCCGCCGACCACGCTGGTTTTAATATGAAGAACGCACTTGTGGAGCATGTGCGCACTCTCGGCTATGAGGTTGTTGATCTAGGCGCGCGCGAACTCGACCCAGAGGATGATTATCCTGACCATGCACTCGCACTTGCGCGTGCGGTGGCGGGGGATGAGGGAAGTCGCGGCATTCTTGCGTGCGGCACAGGCGAGGGCGAAGCGATGGCGGCGAACCGAGTGAACGGTATTCGGGCAAGCGTTTTCTACGGTCCGCGACGTGCGACCGAGGCTTTGAATATTGAAGGAGAACACTCAAAGGACGGGTTTGATATCGTACGTCTCGCGCGCAGGCACAACAACGCAAATGTACTCGCTATCGGCGCGCGCTTCGTCTCAGGGACTGAGGCCGATGAAGCTGTCCGCCTATTCCTTGAAACGCCGTTTTCAGACTCTCCGCGCCATGCGCGGCGTCTCGCGAAATTCTAGCTATACTACATATATTATATGAGCATCGTCGTCCCGGCCGTGCTCCCCTCATCCCTCAAAGACCTTAGGGAAAAGCTCGCGCTCTACGCGACACTCCCGATAGACCGCGTGCAGATTGATGTGGTAGACGGACGCTTCGCGAGGCCGGCATCGTGGCCCTACAACGCGCCGGATGAATGGCGGAAGGTCGCTGCGCAGGGTAATCTCTTGCCCGCGCTGGACCGCATCGCATATGAGATTGACCTTATGTGCTACGACGCCGAAGAGGCGGCAGAAGGGTGGCTTGCGCTCGGTGCGACCCGACTCACCTTCCACGCCGAGAGCACGACCGACCTCGCGCGCCTCCTTGCGTCGGCGCGCACGCGCTATGGCAGTATCGTGTCCTACGGCGCGGCGATTAATATCGCGAGTAATCTCGCGCTTATTGAGACGAGCATGGGCGAGATTGATTATGTGCAGTGCATGGGCATTGCAGAGATCGGGAAGCAGGGACAACCCTTTGATACGCGGGTCTTTGAGAAGGTGATTATATTCCACCGCCACCACCCGAACACACCGCTTCAGATAGACGGCGGCGTCTCGCTCAAAAACGCGCAAAAACTCCTTGCCCACGGCGTCTCCAATCTCGTCGTCGGCTCGGGCATCTTGCGCGCGAGCGACCCTGCGGATGAAATCGCGAAGTTTGAGAATCTCCAGCGCTGGTTTGGGGTATAATTGTCCTATGTCACTCACAGAAGCGCATGTACGCGCGCTTGAAGACACGGCGCGGAAGATTCGCGAGACCATCATTACGATGCTGGTTGCTGCGGGGAGCGGACACACAGCGGGGCCGCTCGGTATGGCGGATATCTTCACGGCATTTTACTTCCATATTCTGAAGCATGATTCAAAGCATCCTGATTGGAAAGAGCGGGACCGTCTCATCTTAAGCAACGGCCACATAGTTCCCGTGCGTTATGCGGCTATGGCCCACGCGGGCTATTTCCCCATTGACGAATGCCGCACGCTACGGAAATTCGGCAGTCGGCTCCAAGGACATCCGGAGCGTTTGCGTCTCCCGGGACTGGAGACGACCTCGGGACCGCTTGGCGAGGGGCTCTCGCAAGCGGCGGGTATGGCATATGCCTTCCGGATGGACGGCACAAAACAGCGCGTGTATTGCATCATGAGCGACGGCGAACAAGAAGAGGGGAATATCTGGGAAGCGGCGATGTTTGCGGGAAAAAATAAGCTCCACAACCTTACGGCGGTGATGGACCGCAACAATATCCAGATTGACGGTATGACTGAAGACGTGATGCCGCTTGAACCGATTGCGGATAAGTATCGCGCCTTCAACTGGCATGTGATTGAAGTGAACGGAAACGACATGAATGCGTTTATTGCCGCCGTTGAGGAGGCAAAAGCGATATACGAGAAGCCGACGATAATCATCGCGCACACCATCCCTGGCAAAGGCGTGCCTGATATTGAATTTGATTACCACTGGCACGGCAAGCCGCCCACCAAGGAAGAGGGCAAACGGTTTCTCACCCAAATCCGTACGCTGAAAGGGGAAGTTCCCCACGATTATGCTTAATACCGCCACGCAGCTCTCCTCGCAGATTTTCTCCGACGGCATACCGAATGCGCCGACGCGCGACGGCTTCGGCACCGGCACCGTTGAAGCAGGGAAGGCAGACCCGCGCGTCGTGGTGCTCTGCGCCGACCTCTCGGAGAGCACGCGGGCAGAGTGGTTTGAGAAAGAGTTTCCCGAGCGATTTATAGAGATGGGCGTTGCGGAGCAGAATATGGCGGCGGTCGCCTCCGGTATGGCCGCGGCGGGCAAGGTTCCGTTTATCGCGAGCTATGCGGTGTTTAACCCGGGGAGAAATTATGAGCAAATCCGCACCACGATTGCGATTAATCAGATGCCGGTAAAGATTTGCGGCATGCATGCAGGAGTCTCTGTCGGACCCGACGGGGCGACGCATCAGATGCTGGAGGATATTGGAATGATGCGGATGCTCCCGCATATGACGGTCATTGCGCCCGGCGACGCAGAAGAAGCGCGTAAGGCGGTGGTCGCTGCCGCGGCGACTCTCACCCCTGTTTACTTACGCTTCGGGCGCACTGCAACACCTGTATTCACGACGCCTGCGACGCCGTTTGAAATCGGGAAGGCGCTTCTACTCTGGGAGTCGGAACATCCGCAGGTTGCGCTTCTCTCAACCGGCTCGCTCTCATACCAGACGCTCCAAGCGGCCCGCGCGCTCGCCGCGGGCGGGGTAGACTCTCTCGTGCTCCATGTGCCGACGATAAAGCCGCTTGATACCGAGGCGATACTCGCGGCGGCGGGCCGCGCGGGCCGCGTTGTTACCGTTGAAGAGCACCAAGCGGCGGGAGGGTTCGGGAGCGCAGTGGCAGAATTGCTTGCAGAGCATCACCCGGTGCCGACCAAGATTCTCGGCGTTCGCGACCAGTTCGGGCAATCGGGCACTCCGGAAGAATTGCTCGCGCACTACGGGCTGGATGCGCGCTCTATTGAATCGGCCGTCCGAGCGTTTATAATGAAAGACATATGAAAGGACGAAGTCAAGTAAATCTCTATTTCTCCGCACTGATTATTACTATTTTCGCGTCAGTCGCGACCATCGCGATTGTTGAAATAGCGACGACGAACGTCATCGTCGCAGCGACGAGCGGAAACGAAGCGACCTATGCCGCGCTCCGGCAATCAATCTTGAAGAATCGCTAAAGCGGTTCTACGCGGTAACTCGCAGGAGCGGCCGCAAGATACTGTTCCAGTGCTTCGCGGGTGAGCAGTCCCTTCTGGGCTCCAACTTTCTGCACCACGCCCATCGCGTTTATGGGTCCCCAGAGAAGCGCCCCTTTCAGAGGCTTCCCGAGGATGAGCGCGGAAGCGACGGTTGACGCGAACGCGTCTCCGGCACCGGTTCGCTCAAAAGGGGGTTCCTGGTCCGGATACATAGGAACTTTCAGCATTTCAGTCCCATCGTAGGCGTATGCGCCGCGAGGGCCATCGGTAACAACGACCACCTCCGGACCGAGCGCGCGCACTTTCGTTAAGAGCTCTCGTATATCGGTTCCCGCAGGGAGTGCGAGTATCCGCTCCGCCTCCTCTTTATTGCAAAAGAAGAGCGCGCTCCGCGCATAGAGCCCCTTCAGGGTGTCAGCGCCGAGCTTAATCTGGAATGTTCCCGGCTGGAATGCGAGCTTGGTCTCCGGATGGAGAGAAAGATACTTCTCTATTTCCTTGTGATACGGAAGAGAATGGTCGGCAAGAGAGCTTAGGTACATCCAGCGCGCTCCCGGAATTTCCGGCGAGAAGTGATAGGGATATTCCTCGTGCTTTACGAGAATCGTACGGTCGTCTTTATACCAGAGCACATAGTGGTAGTTGCTCTTCATGCCCTTATGAACGGAGAGGTGGTCGGTGGCGACGCCCTCTTCGGTGAGTCGTGCGCGGTTTGCCTCGCCG
Source organism: uncultured Candidatus Saccharibacteria bacterium (assembly GCA_964418065.1). Lineage (GTDB taxonomy): Bacteria > Patescibacteriota > Minisyncoccia > Phycocordibacterales > Phycocordibacteraceae > C7867-001. The sequence goes on from CAYQJR010000024.1 coordinate 5,195, forward strand.
ACCGTATCATCCCCGATATCGCTGACCAGCATCGTGCGTACCCCGAGCCGAGCGGCCGCGACAGCGGCGTTTGCGGCGTTGCCGACCGCAGGCACCACCTCGGCAGACTCGTAGGGAATCTTGTCGCCGAAACGCATTGAAATTGTGCAATCCTCGTTATTATCGGCGCAGTGCACCTCGGCGTCCTTCAGCTTAATAAACGGTTCGGTAACGATGTCGCCCACTGCAATGAGGTCCATATAACGGAGAGTGTACCACGCGCACTGGCGCATTTTTCCACTCGCCCGGGGCGGGATACCACGCGGGAAAGTCATTTTCTCGCTCCTTCGGGGCATAGCCAGCCAGTCGCGAAGAAAATGACTTTCCCGCGTGGTAAAGTTAGAGGATGACTGATCTTGTTGCGGTCGCGCGCTCTCTTTTCGCACAGGGTAAGGGAATTCTTGCTGCCGACGAGAGCGTCCACACCGCGACCGAACGCCTCGCATCCTACGGCATCCCCACAAGCGAGGAGATGCGGCGGCAATTCCGCGACCTCTTCCTCAACGCTAAGGGTGCGGAGCAGTATCTCTCGGGAGTGATTCTCTTCTCCGAGACACTCGCACAAAAAGGAAATGATAAGAATCTGTTTCCCGCATCGCTTGCCGCGCGCACCATCATCCCGGGTGTAAAAGTTGACCTCGGAACCGAGCCGATGAGCGAGAGTCCGAACGAGTTTATTACGCAAGGGCTCCTTGACCTTCCCGAACGCCTCGCCGCGTATAAGGAACAGGGAGCGCTCTTCACCAAGTGGCGCGCGGTGATTCGCATTGAGGGCGACACGCTACCCACACCCACTGCAATCCACGAAAACGCGAAGCGGCTCGCCAGTTATGCGAAGGAAGTGCAGACAGCCGGTCTGGTGCCGATTATAGAGCCGGAAGTGCTCCTTGCGGGGAAGCACAGCCGCAGGGAGGCGCGCGCCGTGATAACCAAAACGCTTCAGACCGTATTCTCGGTGCTTGAGGAACACTCCGTTGACCGCGCAAGCGTCATTCTGAAAACGGCGATGGCGTTGTCGGGAGGCGAGAGCGGCAAGTATGACACTCCCGAGGAGGTGGCGGAGGATACGCTCGCCGCGCTTCTAGAGAGCGTGCCGCGGAAAGTGGCGGGCATCGTCTTCCTCTCTGGCGGACAGACGGCGGACCAAGCGACCGAGAATCTCGCCGCGATTATGCGGAAGGCCAAAGAAATCGGAGCGCCATGGCCGCTCACCTTCAGCTTCGCACGCGCGCTTCAGGACGAGGCGCTTGAGGCGTGGAAAGGGAAGGAGGGGAATGTTGCGGCCGCCCGAGCCGCGTATCTCACGCGCCTCGCGAAAGTCTCTGCGGCTCTGGCCTAGCTCGTGTGGCAACACACCGTTGCATTTCTTGGTGATTTCCCGTATATTCCATCAATATGCTTACGCTTCCGGTGAAAAAGCGCACTGATAAGGGCGCGACTGCTACAGCGCTTCGCCACGCGGGTTCTATCCCTGCGGTGGTGTATGGCGCGCATCATGAGGCAACAGCAATCGCCGTTCCAGCCGCCGCCTTCGGCAAGGTGCTCCGCGAGGCGGGGGAGGCGACTATCGTCTCACTCACCGGTCTTGGCGAGGAACTCCCGACGCTCATCCACGAAGTGGACCGCGACCCGCTTACGAACTTGCCGCGCCACGTTGACTTCTACGCGGTGACCAAAGGCGAGAAAGTTGAAGTCGCTATTCCGCTCGTCTTTGAAGGCGTTTCGCCGGCGGTTGAAGCAGGAGCAAACTTGGTGAAGGTGATGCACGAGATTGAAGTGGAGGCAGATCCGATGAGTCTCCCGCACGACATCAAGGTTGACCTATCTCTCCTTAAGAGTGTCGGCGACCAGATTCACGCGAGCGACCTCATATTATCGGCGGGCGTCACGCTCGTCGGCGAACCTACCGAGGTGGTTGCGCTCGCGCAAGAGGTGGTTGAAGAAAAGGAAGAGGTGGCTGCGCCGGCGGACATCTCCTCAATTGAGGTTGAAAAGAAGGGCAAGGAAGAAGTGCCTGCCGAGGGAGCAGCCGCTCCTGAAGAAAAGCCAACGAAAGAGTAGTCCGCCCGAGGGTGGATTTTGGTATACTAGGGGGAATGACCTCCAGGATTGTCATAGGTCTTTTCGTGTTTATCGGCATTTGTGCCGGCACTACGCTCTTGCCGGGCCAGAGCGTGCAGGCGCAGAATCTGACTCCCGAGGAGCGTGCGGCGCTCCAGGCGCAGTATGACGTGCTTCAAAGGGAGATTGCGGAGCAGCAGCAGATTATCCGCGATACGCAGGCGAAGAAAAATACGCTGCAGGGCGATGTCACGCTCTTAAACGCTCAAATCAAGGCGGCGCAGGCGCAGATTGATGCGAAGAACATCGTCATCAAGCAGCTTGCCGCGCAGATAGCCCAGAAGAACGCGGTTATCGGGGAGCTCTCGAGCCGCATTGAACGGGGGAAAGAGTCGCTCGCCTCCATCCTCCGCCAGACTCAGATGATGGATGAATATTCGGCCGTCAGCGTCGCGCTCGGTGCGGAGAATGTCTCTGACCTTTTCAGCGACCTTGATGCGTTTACCTCGCTCAAGACCGATTTGCAGACGCTCTTTGCCGATATCCGCGCCGCGAAGACGCAGACCGAGAGTGAAAAAGCCGCTCTGGCGGAGAAGCAGAACCAGACTCTGGATGCGAAGTATGAAGTGCAGGTACGGCAGAAGCAGATTACAACCGACAAGACACAGAAACAGCAGCTGCTCGCGATAACCGCAAATCAGGAGGCCGAATACAAGAAAGTGCTTGCCGAGCGACAGGCAAGGGCCGCGACAATACGCGCGGCACTCTTCCCGCTCCGAGACGCCGCTGCGATCTCATTTGGCACCGCACTGCAATACGCGCAACAAGCTCAGAAAATCACGGGTGTCAGTCCCGCGCTCGCGCTCGCGATTCTCACCCAAGAGTCAAATCTCGGCGCGAATGTGGGGCAGTGTTACCTCACCAACAACGCGACCGGAGCGGGGGTCGGTAAGAACACGGGCACGCCGTTCGCCAAAGTGATGAGCCCCACGCGCGATGTCCCTCCCTTCCTTGAGCTCGGACTTCAGCTCGGATTTGACCCGCATAAGCAGGTCGTGTCGTGCCCGATAGCAAGTGCCGGCGGCTGGGGAGGCGCGATGGGGCCCGCCCAATTCATCCCTTCCACTTGGAAGCTCTACGCGGAGCGCGTTGCACGCACAAATGGAGAGGAGATTGCTAACCCGTGGAATCCGAAGGACGCGATTATGGCGATGTCGTTTCTGCTTGCCGACAACGGCGCAAGCGTCGGAGGGTATACCGCCGAATACAATGCAGCTGCGCGCTATTATGCGGGCTGGAATGGGCCGAAAACAACCGCAGGGCGTACCTACGCGAACCAGGTGATGAACACCGTGAAGAATGTCATCCAGCCAAACATAGACTTCCTCTCAAGTAATTAGTATTTGTCCACGAGGTCTTTTTTAAGAAGGCGGTGAACCTATATACTAAGGGTATATACCATGCTCAACCGCAAAGCTCTCGTTGATGTCCTTATCGTAGCGATGACACTCACCGCCGTAGTTGTTGGTATGTGTGCCGTGCGACAGGTCGGCTACGAAGCCGGTTTAGCGGCAGTAATAATAGAAACGCCTCAAACGCAGTCAGCAACGGACATAAAATCACTTACGGGGAAGATTGCCGACATTACCGGCTCAACTATCACCATAGCCGTTTCGGGACAAAATAATCGAGTAGTAACGACCAACTCAAAAACGGTCTTTGAGCGTATGGTACCGAAAGACCCAAAAGTATTCCAGAGCGAAATAATTGCATTTAATGCAAAGATAAAAACAACTCAAGCGACTGGAACTTCGCCTTTGAAGGACTATCCTGTTCCATTTACACTACAGCAGATGTCCTTGGTCGACTTCCACTTAGGCGAGACGGTTAGGGTAACTGCCACAGAGAATATTTCTTCCGCGAACCAGCTCGTAGCAGCGAGGATTCTCCTCAACCCCGCTCCGTTTATTGGCGGGGGAACTGCGGTGATTTCTCCGCCATAAAATGGACAGCATCTTTCGCCGATGTTTCATTTTTATATTCATCGCAGTCTCCGTGCTTGGTTTCGCGGAAGAAGCATCGGCGTTCACGGGTCCGCAATTTTATATTTCGCCCATTCAATTTGCCAACTCACCGGTTACCGTGTGGTACAGTTGCGGCGACTTTCAATGGTTTCCGTTTTATTATTGGGTAGACACGAATCCTTGGCAACTCGGTAGTAATAATACTTACCCAAGCCGCACGGAGCTTCAGCATTGGTACGATGTAGCAAATGATTCTTATCCTAGCCTTACGCTTTTCTACTCTGTGCCCTACACATATTGCTCAATTTTCGGTGACGCACCTTTTTCTGTTAATTTGGGTATATTGTCACCAGGACCGCACAAGATAAAAGCGCTGATATCCGATTTCTGGTATACCGACTATGGTGAGTACTCTGCCCAGATATTTACCTCTGGGTACTTCACCATTGATACGTATGTCTGCGTCGCCAACTACGCCACCAGCTGTTCCTCCACCCCTAACACCTGCGGCGGGGTGAGCTACGGTACCATCCAATGCAACGGCTCCTGTTCTGCGGGTCCTCCACCCCCCAACCCCTCATACTACGGTCAATCCTGCACCTCCTTCCCGAACGTCTGTGGCACCACCACCACCGGCACCTATAACTGCTCTGCGGCGTGTTCAGCAACGACTCCTGCATCCCCGCCAGGATACGGCACCGTCTGTACCTCTGCCGCGAATGTCTGCGGACAGACCACCACTAGTGTGATTGGCTGCTCTGGCACCTGTTTAGCCACCACTCCTGCGCTTCCTCCCCTCTACAACACCTCCTGCTCCCTCACCTCACTCCCGAACGCCTGCGGTCAAACCA
>CAYQJR010000025.1:0-10054 GCA_964418065.1 uncultured Candidatus Saccharibacteria bacterium
TCGCAATTGGCGTACAATTTTATCTATACGGCCATAACTAAGGGTTTTTCGGAGGTAGGCCGGTTCAAACTTCCGGACATCGTCACCGCAGCGTATACTACAACTACTATGACCGCCCAACGAAGCATCCTGTTTGTCTGCACAGCAAATGTGTTTAGGAGCGTGATTGCCGAGGAGTGCTTTAAGAAGTACCTCGCCGATAACAACATTACCGGCTGGAAGGTCGGTTCTGCTGGCATTATCGCCGAGCCGGCGTCTGTTGACCCGAAGGTACTGGAGGTTCTCCGCACCTACGGCATAGACGCTTCCGCACACGTGCAGAGGCGGCTCACGAAGGAGATGTTAAGCGACTACGACGCCATTGTCGGGATGGCAGAGAATCACATTGCCTTTATCAAGGAGCATTTCGGCTATACGCGCGCGGTACTCTTCAACGACCTTGCGCTCGGCGAGCAGACGTCGGTCTGGGATGTAGACGACGAGGTCGCGGACTCTGCTCATAATCGTCCCGCAGTAGAGAGGGTGGAGGAGCGAATCGCGAAGAGTATCCACGCCAAGATTCCCGCGGTGTATAAGAACGCCGCCGAGCGGTTCTATCTCTTCAGCGATTTTGCAGACGGGCGGGTGACGCACAGAAACGGCTATCCCTTCATCACGCTCTACGAGACGCCGCACTCGCTCTCGTTTATGTCGCTGGATATCCCGTACAAGGAAGACGGCCATGTCCTCGTGATACCGAAGAAGCGCTATGTCGGGCTCTCAGATATTCCTGACGATGTTCTGCAGGACATCTTCGGCGCGATAAAGAAGGTGGGCAGCGCGCTCGTCTCTAAGCACGGCGGCTACAATGTGCTCCTTAATAATGGACGCGACGCGGGGCAGTATATGATGCATGCCCATTTCCATATCATCCCGCGGAGGGAGGGCGACGGCATCAAGATAGAGTTCTGGAAGCACCCCAAGGTCAGCGTGGAGGAGTTTGTTGAGCTCAATAATCAGCTGAAGGAGCTTATCGGGTAGCCCTAGCGCTGGATTTTCCGGTACGGAGCGACGAGAGCGCAGGTGATGCAGGCGGTGCTCGCGAGGTCGGCTCCCTGGAGCGCCGACTGGGTGAACCAGTCCGAGAGCGCGGTAGTGTCAGCCGCGGCGTCCTTGGAGCCTAGGACGATGATGGCGACGCGCCGCTCGGCGTTGTTCAAGGGCAGGGTAGAGACCGAGAGCATCGTGTCTCTCGCTCCAGTTGCCGCGCCGACGGGGTAGACCTTCCCGCTTGAGGCGATGAGGTCCTTCGCAGGCACCTGTGCGATATCCAGAACAAGCGACTTCCCATCGGCGAGGTATGCCGCGAGGTGGAAGAGGTCATTAGCCGTAGAGACATTCTCTGTGGTGGTGCCGGTCGCGTCAGCGAAGCGGGTGGATTGCATATCAAGCGCCTTGGCGGCCGCGTTCATCCAGTCCACGAAGCGCTCCGCGCCATAGGCCTGCGCCAGCCGCTCCGCGACGATGTTGTCAGACTGCAGGAGGAGCGGGTAGAGCAGGTCGCCCGCGAAGAAGGTCTCTTCCTTCTTTGTCGCGAGCACGGGGTCGCGCGGGACGATAATCTTCGTATCAAAGGGGATGGTCTGATTCGCGACGAGCGCGGTGACAATCTTCGTCACCGACGCGACAGGGAAGAGGTCCCCAGCATCTTTCTCTAAGAAGACATCTCCCGTATCAATATCTGCGACAAGGTATGACTCCGCGGAGACGAGAGGGGCAGGGAGCGCGTCAAGGGTGAGCGAAGCCTTCGGCATGCGCGGGTTGTAGATAAAAATGCCGGTCCCCAGCTCTGCGAACTCATAGACCAACGCCGCGTCCTCGGTGCGCAGGCGGATGCCTCCGGCAGACGAGGCGTCAACCAAAGCGCCGCTCACTGCGTAGGGCCACCCGTGGATGAATTGATTGCCGTAGAATTGTACGCTCCACGGTAGGTCAATGTGCGCCCTAGTATCAAAGCGGTCAGACTCCTTCGCGAGCACGGTGTAGAAGCCGGGCGGCGTCTCCTCGGGAGAGCCCACTTCTCCTTTGGCGAGAATGGGGTACTTCGCGATTGCGGAGCCGTCTTCGTAGAGGGTCAGCACCATCGTCTGCAGGTCTATCGCGATAAGCTTGCCGGCAGGCGGCACCGCGTCAGCCACGGTGAGCGTGTTGATAATGTGCGCCGAGGTTGTAGTAGAGAGCGCGAGCGCGAGTGACTTGCCCACAGGACGGGTCTCTTGGATAAGGACGAGCGAGGGCGCGGAGCGCGCCTCTGCTCCCGATGCATACTGCAGGGTGTAATATCCGCCCACCACCGCCGCGAGGAGAAATACAATAGCCTTTGCCGAAAATGCGAATGCGTCCCAGTCAAAGAAGTGATGTTCCCGCATGTGCCCTGATTATATACCGTTTCGCTCCTCCTAGCCGCGTTTAGAGGTCCTTGTAGGTGTTGTGGAGAGGCCGCTTGAAGAGCGTGACCCAGACATAGTTGAGCGCATAGGTCACTCCTGTGTTGAAAATGCCGTGTGACTGGAGCCGCCGGCCGGAGCTCAGGACGCTCAGCTCGGAGATGAACTCAACCCGCCCGACCTCCGACATGCGCCGCGCGGTGTCGGTGTCTTCTCCGAAGAATTCAATAGTCGTATCGAAGCCGCCGATCTTCTCGAGCGCGGAGCGGCGCAGGATGAAGTTCCCGCCCTGCACCAGCGCGCCGCGCCCGACAATAAATCGGCTCGCACGGTAAAAGAGAATACCCATGAGATAAAAGAGCTTCACCATCATTCGCGTGAACGCAGACAAATCGTAGTAGATGAAGGGCCCGCTCAGGCACACGAGGTCAGGAGACTCTTCAAATGCCTTTAGCGCCTTGTGCGGCCAGTCCTTCGGGATGCGCACATCAGAGTCGACGCATGCCACCAGTTCACCGGTCGTGGATTCAACTCCTCGCTGCCGCGCGCGGGTGAGCCCCTTCTTCGGCTCGTCAACCACGCGGACGCCACTGAAGCCCGATGCAACTTCCTTGGTCCGGTCGGTTGATGCGTTGTTGACCACCACTATTTCAGTCGGGAAGGGGAGCTCATTTGTCGCCGTAATCACCGAGCGGAGGCAGTCGCCGATATACTTCTCTTCGTTGTAGGCGGGGATGACGAAACTGATCTTCATAGAGAGCCCCCTAGCGGATAACCTTCCACTCGCTGAACGCGGACTTCCCGCGAAATGTAATAGAGAGATAATTCACCCACCAGTGCATAAGGAGCCGCGGCCAGCCGAGCTTGTGGCCCCGACGACCCGTGTGCCAGACAATAAGACTCGGTTCCATACGGGTGCGTCCGAGCTTCGCCACGCGACGGAAGAAGTCCATGTCCTCTGCTACGGGCATAGCCTCGTTGTATCCGCCCGTGGTCTCGAAGGTCGAGCGCCGCACCATCTGGAATTCGCCACTCGCCCCGCCGCGGCGGAGCACATTATTAATGAGGCGGAAGGTGAGATTCACCCCGCCGAAGACAATCCGGTCTGCCCAAGTGGCCATAGGAGGGAAGACTTTCAGCGAACAGGTGAGGCCGGTGATGCGGGGATCAGCATTAAAGATTACGAGCGCCTTTTCAAAGAATTCTCTCGGCTTCTCCGGCTCGCAGTCCGCGTCAAGGAAGGCGATAAACTCGCCCCGCGCCGCTCTGCCCCCCGCATTTTTCCCGCGCGGGATACTGTGAATCTCGCCGGTTCTGACGATGACCTGGTCGGCATACAGCCGCGCGATTTCTACGGTGCGGTCGGTGCTCTCATCATCAACCACGATGATTTCATACGCGCCGCGCGGGAGAGTATCGCGCAGGTGGGAGAGCGTGCGGCCGATAACGGACTCCTCGTTTACGCTCGGTATGACAATGGAGACATTAGGCATTGTTGAAATGGCGCTTGCGCAGATAATTGCCGAATCCGTATAGCGCTAAGAGTACCATGATGAACACCGCGAAGATAAAGAGCCGATGGAGCCCTGCGTTGAAGTGGGAGTAGAGGTCGCCGAGGAAGTAGCCCACCGCAAGCAGAAGGCCGGTCCAGAAAATCTGACCTACCGCGTTGAAGAGGATATAGGAGCGGAAGGGGATACGGCTCATCCCGGCGACAAGCAGAGTCGCAATCGCGAAGCCGAAGCCCATCGTAACCTTAGAGATAAGGAGGATGCGGTTCGTGTAGCGATGGAAGAGCTCCTCTGTCTTCGCGATGGAGGTCTCGGTGATGCTGAAGAACTTCCCGAAGCGCACGACGAAGGGCCGTCCGGCATAGTACCCGACGAAGTACCACAGAGTGTCGCCGGCGAGATCACCCGCCATAAGCACAAGGTACGCGGGCCAAAAGGTGAAGTAATCAAGGCGCAAGAGGAATCCGCCGAGGGTCATCGCGAGCGGCCCCTGCGCAAGCGTGAGGAAGAATAGGGCAATGTAGCGGTGCTCAAACAACAGCCCCTGGAGTATGTCGGGAACCAGCGCTTCCATGAGCCAATTCTAGAGGTTTTCCAGATTAACGCTAGCGCTTCTTGATCCAGAGGTAGATATCTTCAAGCGCTTTGACGCCGTCACCTGCGGCGATGTTGTTCTGGTGGTAGAGCTCGTCGGTGCAGTCGCCCGCGGCCCACACCCCGTCTATGCTTGTGCGCTGGTTCCGCGGATCAGCTTTTATCCGCTTCACTGCGTCCAGCTCGAGTAGGTCTCCGGCGAAGTCAGTGTTCGGGAGGACCCCGGCCTCCACGAAAATACCGGAGACGGCAAGCTCCTTCTCCTCGCCGGAATCTTTATCCGTATATTTCAAGCCGGACACGAACTGTTCACCCAGCACCGCGGTCGGCTCCGCATGCGCGATGATGCGCATATTCGCGTGCGCCCGCGCTTTCTCAATCGTGACCGCGTCAGCCTTAAACTCTTTGTGCCGGTGGAGAAGAGTCACCGACTTCGCATAGGCAAGGAGCTGGAGCGCGGTTTCAAAGCCAGCATTTCCGCCGCCGACAACCGCGACATCCATCCCGCCGAAGAGCGGCCCGTCGCAGGAGGCGCAGTAGGTGACGCCCTTGTTCTCAAATTTCTCCGCGCCGGGGACGTTCAATTTGCGTCGTCCGGCGCCCGAGGCGACAAGAACCGCTCTCGCCTGATACTCCTTTCCTGATTTTGTTATTGCGGTGAATCCTCCATCGGCTTTGGTAAGTGCAGTGACGCGTTCGCCGATCGCGAGAGTAACTACATCGCCTTTGACCGCGTCCAGGTGTGTCTTAAATAATTTCGCGAGCTCAGTGCCGTGAACCTTCGGCGTGCCGATCCAATTCTCAATACCTTCAGAGACGGTTGACTGTCCGCCGATTTCCTCCGCGATGAGAACTGTCTTCAGTCGTTTCCGGGCCGCATACACCGCGGCGGCAACACCCGCGGGCCCGCCGCCGATAATTATCAAATCGTACATCCGTCTACTTTAACACTTTTATTTCTTGTGTCTGCGCAGAAATGCAGGAATAGCACCCCAGGACTCATCGTCTTCCGGAACGGCAGGTACGCTCTCGCGCTTCTGGGGAACTGCAGTAACGATAGGCTCCTCCTTATCTTCTTTCTTCGGTTTCGTTTCTCGTTTCTCCGCGCCCTTCTCTTCGGCCGGCTTCTCATCGCGCTTCAAAATCTCATGGTAAATCCGGCCGCGTTCCTCCTCGCGCTTTTCGGTCGGCAGGGAGAAGAGTGAACGCTCAAAAGCCGATGGAGCGGAGTGGGACGCGCTTTCGGGGAAGCCAGTTGCAATGACGATAATGCGGATTTGTCCCTTCTTGAGCTTCTCGTCCTTCATCATGCCGAAGATGACCCGAGCGTTCTTGTCCACCGATTCGTTGATGACCTTCGCCGCCTCCTGCACCTCCAGAATGCCCAAATCGTCGGAGCCCGCGACGACAAAGAGGATGCCCTTTGCGCCGCTGATAGAGACATCCAAGAGCGGGGAGTTGACCGCAAGGAGCGCGGCCGCCTTTGCGCGCTCGTCGCCCTCGGCCGTACCGATTCCCATAAGCGCAGGTCCCGCGCCCTCCATAATCGCCTTGATGTCGTTGAAGTCAGTATTGATGTCGCCCGGGGTCGTGATGATGTCGGAGACACCCTCAACCGCCTGGCGCAGTATCTCGTCGCACATAGCGAAGGCGCTCTTTGCCGAGGTGTTCTTCTCTACGATAGAGAGGAGCTTGTCGTTCGGGATGACGATGAAGGCGTCAACCTCCTTCTTAAGCTCGGCGAGGCCACGATCAGCAATATCCTTGCGCTGTGCGCCTTCAAAGGAGAACGGTCGGGTGACGACCGCGATGACGAGCGCGCCGACCTCCTTCGCAATCTTGGCGACGATGGCGGAGGCGCCGGTGCCGGTCCCGCCGCCCATACCGCAGGTGATGAAGACCATGTCGCTTCCGGTGAGCGCCTCCTGGATTTCCTGCCGCGTTTCCTCGGCGGCGCGCTTCCCGAGCTCTGGATTCATTCCCGTACCGAGTCCGCGGGTGAGATTCTTGCCGATGTGAATTTTGCGTTTTGCGAGCGAGCGGTGCAGGTCTTGCGCGTCTGAGTTCACCGCGATGAACTCAACGCCGCGCACCTTGGACGCGATCATGTGGTTGATTGCGTTTTTCCCTGAGCCCCCCACACCAACGACACGGATTCGTGCGAATGTCTCAACTTCCGGCTCAATGCGTTTTGACATAGGAATATAAATAAGGTGTTCGGGTCATACTACCAGAACCCCATAATATGCAAATATTGACAATCGGCCGGCCTAATTCGCCGTTTTAAGGCAAAAACTGCCTGAAAAACTTTCCGAGCGAGTTCCACATGCTCCTGTCGGAGGTTGTCGTGTCGCCCGTGAGCCCCCAGAGCGCAAGCCCATAGGCAACCGCCCAGGTTGCGTCGCGGATCTTCGTATCGGCAGAGATGCGCAGCTCCGCAAGCCGCGAGGGGAGCTTGAGAGAGCCTCGGGCGATATCGCTGATGGAGCCGACACCCGAGCCGCCGCCGGAAATAATGATACCGGCGGGGAGCGGTCCGCGTCGTCCGAGGGATTTCAGATGCTTATCAATGAGCGCGAACATGAGCGAAAGGCGGTCGCCGACAAAGTCGTCAATCTTCTTGCGGGGATACATCGCACCCGAGAGCCGCCCGAGCTTCACGCGCTCCGCCTCCTCCAGCGAGATGCGCAGACCTAGAGCGATGTCGTCGGTGATGTGGCTGGAGCCCATCGGGAACACCTTGACCGACACAGGGATGCCCTCGTCGTAGACCACGATAGATACCGTCTCGGCGCCGATGTTCGCGAGGACGCAGCCCTTCATCTTCTGGTCGCCCTCAAGGAGCACATAGGAGCCCGCAAGCGGAGAAGCCATCTGGTCAATGATTTCAATATCCGCTTCCTCTACCGCCGCCGCGAGCACCTCTTGGTGCTGAGCAAGACAGGTGATGAAGAGATAGTCCACCTCAAGGCGCACGCCCTTCATGCCAAGCGGGTCGCCGAGCACCTTGCTTCCGTCTATGCGGTACTCAATCGGGATGCTGTGCAGTACATGCCGGTTGAGGAACCCCGGTGCCGCCGCTTCGCGCGCGGCCTTTCCCGCCTTTTCAATATCCAAAATAGTTATCTCCTGGTCGGCGCGCGAGATGATGGCGAAGCCGCTCGCACGCGCCTCGTCAAGCGAAATGCCGCCGACAGCCAAGAATCCGGCGCGTATCGGTATGCGTGCGACCGACTCCGCCTGCCGTTTCGCTTCAAAGATGCTCGCCGCAACCTCTTCTTTATTGACGATATAGCCGTGGCGCAGACCCTTGGACTCTGCAAGGCCGGTTCCGAGGATACGCAGACGCCGAGCGCCGCTCCTATCGGAGAGTTCCTCGACGACGACCATTTTTACCTGGTAGGTGCCGATGTCGATGCCGGTTGCGATGCGTCGTTTCATGGGGTAATGAGCGAGCAGATCCCTTAGCAAATCGCGCTAAGAGCCTTCGTTCGCATTGTTCCATCTTATCACCATGCACCCACCCTTTTATATGCAGCAGTCCGTGGATAAATAAGAGAAGTAGATAGTTGGCGGGCGACAGACCGTAGTCAGGAGCTTGTTTCGCGGCTTCGGAAGGGCAGATGATAATTTCGCCGCTCTTTTCTCCGGCGATGTAGGAAAGGACATTCGGCGTGTAGGTCTTGTTGCGCAGGCGCTTGTTGAGTGCACGCGCTTTTGCGGGACCGACAAAGACGAGCGAAATGTCCCAGCCCGGCAATACTTCCTTAGCTATCTTTGTAAACGACAAACCCGCCACATTCGAAGTGTGGCTGGTGCTGTTGTGTATGACGACGCCCGCCATTCCTAGCGTCTGCCGCCCTTGCGCACCTTCTTCGCTGCAGGGTCAATCTTACCGAGCTTCACGAGCTCGTTGTACTTCTCGCGCCGGACCTTGGAGATAAGCGCGCGCTTGTGCTCAACATTCTTTGACTTCGCGCGCTCAAAATAGCGGCCGCCGCGCACCGCGCGGACGAGACCCAGGGTCTGCGCGCGGCGGGTGAAGCGGCGAATAAGCGCGGCAGAACTCTCGTTCTTCCCGCGCCGAACCTCTACTCGTGTGCCTGTTGCCATCGTGGGCAGACTCTACCACATCAGCACGCGGATTGTCTATGTTTCGTCCGGGTTTCCAAACCTTGGTATACTTTCGCACATCGGTATGGCTTCCTTCAAAGACAGCTCCACGCTGAAAGACTATCAGGATTTCGTCAGGCAGGTTTACGATCTCCCGAATGATCGGCACTTCAATACCTCGGACATGATGGCGAACATGGAGCGTTTCCTGATGCGCGGCCTGAAAGGAATCAGGAAGAAGGACGAACAGAAGGTTACGCTGAATATGATTATCTCCAGCAGCTGGCTTATGTCGCTCCTGAATCAACTGCACATTGATATTGAGAAAGAGACATGGGAGAGATTCCCGCACCTTTGTTCGTACTGTGCATCCTGCCCGTGCTCCTGCAAGGAAAAGAAGGTGAACCAGAGACAGAAAATAATCCGGAATGATGGATTAAAACCGAAATCCCTCCGCGGTTTCCAAGAAATGTTTGAAGAGATTTATCCTTCATCAAGGCGGACCATTCAGGATGCGGGCATACACTTGGCCGAGGAAATGGGTGAACTGGCAGAAACGATACTGGTGTACCGCGGAGTGAGAAAGCAGGCTGATTTCGATAATCTGAAACTGGAAGCGGCAGACCTCATGTCCTGCTTCATGGGCGTATTCAACTCGCTTGGGCTATCATTTCCCAAAGAACTCTCCCTGCACTATTCAGATAACTGCCACCGTTGCCACAAGGCTCCCTGCGCCTGTACATTCTCCGATGTTATGAACTTCAAGTCCTAGTTTTAAGATAAAAATACTTCCAGACATCGGGCGTAGTGTCACAAAGTTTCTCCACGTTCGGCATCGGATATATGAACGGGAGCATGTTAATCGGAGGCATCGCCGCACTCACCATCATCGGAGGGACAATCGTGCACGGGTATCAGGACATTACAGTCGCGTCTTCCAATGCCGCCGTGCTTTCCGACACTATGAGTTCCGAGATTATTCATGAAGATACGATTGACGCATCTCCCACTGCTGCTACGGGGATTGCGAACAAAATGTCTTCTTCTACAGCGACATTGCACGGCGTGGTGTACCCGCACGGAGAAGAAACATCATACTGGTTTGAGTACACCGCTGACCCGAAGATGGGGCTAATCCTCATCCGCAAGACTCCCCGAATCACCCTTATTACCGATATGAAAGAGAAGGCCGTTGAGGTGAGGGTTACCGACCTCATGAGAAGCACCAAGTACTATTTCCGCATCGTAACGCAAGACAGCAAGGGCACGGTGCGCGCAGAGCCCGTATCCTTCAACACTATATAAGCTGGGAATCTACGCGAACGACTTCAGTCGTTCCACAAGGTTGATGAGCGGAAGAATCGTCTCCACTTGAGTCGCACGGTTGCGTAGTATCGCTGTGCCCTCAAG
>CAYQJR010000026.1:0-9017 GCA_964418065.1 uncultured Candidatus Saccharibacteria bacterium
TCCAGAATCTCCTGAACGAAGCAACGCAGAAATTCGGAGAACGCATTGAAGTAAGCCGCTTCATGCGCCTCTCCATCCGCTAACTGCCATGAGCTACCTTATCTTTATTGTTGTTGCGTTCGCACTTCTCGGGGGGTTCTTCGTGCTTACGAGTTACGAGATGCGCCGCGGTGAGCGCTACTTCGCCGCTAAGCGCGATCGCCTTGACCATGCTGTTGAACGCGTCGTATTCATCTCCCAGCATGTTGATACAGGAGCATTTCTCAGGGATGAAATTCGCCGTTTCTTCGGCCGGCTGAGCCATGATATCGTGCATCTCTCGCTCCAGACGATACGCGCCGCTGAGCGCCTGCTTACGCGCCTTGTCCGCTATCTGCGCTCGCGACACGGAAGCGATACCGCTCCGCACGAAAATGTGAGAGAGTTTGTGAAGACCCTCTCCGAGTTTAAGGGTGGTCTGAAAGCGACACATCCGGAGGTGACCGATGTGCCGTAGATTATAGTTAATCGGGAGGTTGTAGACAGTAACGCCGCCTTAGCTCAGTTGGTAGAGCAACGCTTTTGTAAAGCGAAGGTCCCCAGTTCGAGTCTGGGAGGCGGCTCCAGGATTATTGCGCAGGCGTACTGGTTGAGAGCGCTCCCTTCGGGAATTGCTCCTCAAGCTCCTCAAGCGAGGTGAAGCCGTAATACTGTTTGCCGTTTATAACGAAGGCGGGAAGCGAATCCCGTATCTTGTTGATGGCAATGAATGTCTCCAAAGCTCCGAGATTGAGGTTATAGTCAAAGGAGTAAACGCGGAGGCTCGGATAGGTGTTGTGTAGATAAGAGAGCGCATATCCCGCCTTATCGCAGTCGTCGCAGTCGCCAGCGTTGCTATAGAAATAAAGAACCGTGACCGGTTTTATGCCGCAGGCTACCGCGAGCTGTTTTGTAATGAGATAGTCGCGGATTTCAAGCAACGAATACTGTTGCTTAAGGCGTACTACCTGCGCATTGCTCGCGCCCAGCTGGCTCTCGGCATAGGAGAGACGGTCGCCCAAATCGGCGAGACTGCTAATCAGCGTTGTGGATGAGGCGAAGCTATCGCACGGAGCCCTCTCAAGCAGTGAGAACTGCGTGTCGAGCGAGAGCGTATCAATGGAGAGCTGGTCTTCTATCGCCCCGAGCTCCGCAATGCGGGCGGCGTTGAGGTAGTTGATGGCGTAAGCAACCGTACCGGTGATGGCGACAGCGATGACAAGAGCGATGAGAGAATTGCGGGCGAAAAGCGACATAGATTCAGCGCCAGGCCGTACTCGTTCCGAGCGCAACATCGGAGACCGAACGGATAAGCCAGAGCGGCGTGACGATGCCATAGAGGAGAAGATAGACGACGACATTCAGCGCAAGAGTTCCCGGCGTTCTTGAAAGGTGTTTCCCCGCAGCCATCCAGAGGAGAGTAGCGACTACGAGCATCCCGCCAAGGAGCGCCATCATCGTGACCGGCAGGTAGAACCAAGTGACCTCGCCCACCGATAGGGCATAGGAGAGCGGAACGGTCTGTACCAGCGTGATGGCGTCAAGTCCTTGCCGGAATATCTGGAAGAGAGCAAGCGCGAAGACGCAGATGCCAGCCCCGATGGCGAAAATTCCGAGAGGCAAGACGAGCATCCCGAGAGCCGCGTTCTTGCGAGAGCCGACGAGGTCGCGGTACTCGAAGAGTATGTTGCGGAGGAAGCCGGTCGTCCAGCGAACGCGCTGTTTCATCAGCTTCTTTATTGTAGGAGGACCCTTCGTATACACGCGTGCGCGGAGAGCATTGCCAATACGCATTTCTGCGCGTTGCATACGCATTGCCATCTCCATATCTTCCGCAAGATGGGCGTGCTTAAAGCCGCCGAGCGCGGTGAACACAGAACGGCGATAGAAAGAAAAAGGTCCCGGGGTCACATAGAGACTGTTTATGGAGGCGAACACATGGCGGAAGATTATCGCGCCCAGATATTCAGCGTACTGCATCCGCTGGAGGAGCGTGCGCGGCTTATGGATAGACATTGAGGCGGTCATGGCCATCGTACCGGGCTCAAAGGCGGCGACAATCTCGCGGAGCGCGTCAGAAGCAACGAACGAATCTGCGTCAAGGAAGCCGACAAGGTCGGCATCCTCCGCATACTCAAGACCGAGATTCATTGCCGTGAATTTGCCGCCGTTCTCTTTATGGAGAGCGGTAATCTGGGGGTGGAGCGTGAAGCGGTCAAAGACGGTTCGCGTACCGTCAGTGGACCCGTCGTTCACCAGGATGATTGAGAGCCGGTCTTTCGGATATTCAAGCGCAAGGAGTGACTCAATAGTCCCGGCGACCGTCGTTTCCTCGTTCCAACAGGGAACAATAATGGCGACCTTAGGAGTATCCACGGATCGCGAGGCACGGCGGTACTTTCGGGCGGGTTTGGAGAGGAAGGTGACGAGCAAGAACGACTCAAAGTAGAGCGCGATAAAGAGAAAAGGGTACACGAACATCTCGGGACTCATAATCCGAGCACTATAGCATATTGCCCTCAGCGAATTACAGCCGCAAAGTTCTGGACGGTAGCTGCTTCAAGCTTGGCATGGAGCGCGTTCACCTTTTCATTGGTGAGTGTTCTATCAAGGCTTCGGTAGGTGAGGCGGTATGCATAACTCACATTATCCTGCCCGAGCTTCTCCGCGTTCTCGTAGGTGTCAATAAGCTCAACCTGCTCCGCAAGATCGCCGAATATATCGCGGACGAGGTCAAAGTAATTATTCGGCACAAACCCTTTCTTCACGACAAAAGAAATGTCGCGCACCACGGGCGGATATTTGCTGACCTCTACGAACTTCTGCCCAAGCTTAAGCTGTTTCTTCACGCGCTCGTCGTCGCTCCAGAAGAGCCGGATGTCCGGGACCTCGGTACCGATGATGGCGAGTCTCTCAAGTCCGAACCCGAAAGCCCAGCCGTGATAGCCCGTCACTCCCATTTTCTCAAGCACGCTCGCTTTCGGCATACCGCCCCCGAGTATCTCAATCCATTCGCTTCCTGCAGCTCGAGCCGCAGCGCCTGTGACGCCTACTTCCACCTCAAGCGAAGGGTCAGTGTAGGGAAAGACATCAGGATTGAAGCGGAATTTTGTATCGTCGCCGAAGACGCTCCTTACCACCTGCGAGAGCGCCGTTTTCAGGTCTTCTACATCAAGCGGCTGTGAGGTGGGCGCAATATACCAGCCACCCATCTGATGGAAAATGTTCATGTGGCGGCGATCAATTTCATCTTTCCGGTAGACTTTGCCGTAGCAGAGCGCCCCGAGCGGCTCGCCCCTCGCAATGCGCTCTTTAATCTCGGGGTGGTTGAGATAGTAATACCAGAAGACGGTGTCATGCGTGCGGAGAATATTTTTCTCGTCCACATAGTAGGTATCCGATGTGGAGCGCGCCGGATGGGTGGGCGGGAAGTCAAATAGGTCAAAAGAGATTGAAGCAGGGACGATTTCAGGAATCTCAATATCGTCAAAGCCCTTGAAGACGGGGAGCGCCTTCACGCGCTCTACGATTTCGTGGAGCGGGCTGCCGGGCGTGCGGGAGAGGTCCGGCATCGCGAGGTACCGCTTCATTCGCAGCGCATCTACGTCGCTCCGAGCCTCAAGCTCTGCCCGGAGCCGCGCCTCCTCGGCTCTCGAAATTTTGATATCCATAGATACCCCAGAATAGCATATTTCGCCCTGCAAATAGGGCTGTTTTATGCTAGAATGAAGGGAACAGCTATATGGCAAAAACGACCGAAAAAGAGCCTAAAAAGAAGGCCTACGACGCCTCGTCCATCACGGTTCTTGAGGGGCTTGAGCCGGTCAGGAAGCGCCCGGGGATGTACATAGGAACTACGGGTTCCGAAGGCCTTCATCACCTCATCTGGGAAATATTTGATAATGCACGCGACGAGGCGATGGCGGGACGCTGTAACGATATAGAGGTCGCGCTTCTTCCTGACGGTTATGTGCGCGTGGCGGACAACGGCAACGGCATTCCGGTCGGTATCCACCCGAAGACGAAGGTCTCCGCGCTTGAGACCATTATGACGACGCTCCACGCGGGCGGTAAGTTTGATAACGAAGCGTACAAGGTCTCGGGCGGTCTTCACGGCGTCGGCGCTTCGGTGGTGAATGCGCTTTCCGAACAGACGAAGGTTGTAGTTCATCAGGACGGCGGCATGCATATGCAGGAATATAGAATCGGCAAGCCCGTGAACAAAGTGAAGAAAATCGGTACGACAAAGGAGCACGGTACCATTGTGCTCTTCAAGCCGGACACCACTATCTTCAAGGAGGGAGTTGAATGGAATTGGGACAAGATTGTGACGCACCTGCGGCAGCAGGCGTACTTGGTGAAGGGCGTGCGCATCGCTATGATTGATGCGCGAAACACCAAGACGGCCTTTGAAACTGAGACCATCTTTTTGCGCAATCGGTCACTCGGCGTCCCATCAGTCACCTTTTATTTTGAAGGAGGCCTCAAGTCGCTTGTCGCATTTCATAACCAGCACCAGACGGCAGTACACAAGAACATCTTCTATGTTGACCGAGAATTGGATAAAGTCTCTGTTGAGGTTGCGTTCCAGTATGTAGACGATATCACGCCGAGAATCACCGCCTTTGCAAACAACACCTACAACAGCGAGGGCGGCACTCACATCACGGGCTTCAAGACGGCACTCACGCGCTCCCTGAACACCTACGGCAGGAACGCAAACATCCTGAAAGAGAAGGACGAGAACTTCACTGGCGATGATGTGCTTGAGGGCATTACCGCAGTTATCTCGGTCAAGCTGCAGGAAATCCAGTTTGAGGGACAGACGAAATCAAAACTCGGCTCAATGGAGGCGCAGGGGGCGGTCGGAACGGTATTCGGCGAGGCGCTAAGCGCTTTTTTGGAGGAGAATCCCGACGATGCCCGCGCCATCATCAACAAGGTTTTGCTCGCGCTCAAGGCAAGGAAGGCGGCGAAGGCAGCCAAGGATTCGGTATTGCGCAAGGGGGCGCTTGAGGGAATGACGCTACCGGGCAAGCTTGCCGACTGCCAAACGAAAAGCGCAGAAGAGGGCGAGCTATTCATCGTTGAGGGCGATTCGGCCGGCGGGTCAAGCAAGCAGGGAAGAGACCGCCGCACCCAAGCGATCCTGCCGCTTCGCGGAAAGATTCTGAATGTGGAGCGCGCGCGTATTGACCGCATGCTCGCCTCGGTAGAGATTCGAGCGCTCGTCATCGCGATGGGTACGGCCATCGGGGATGTGTTTGATATTTCCAAACTGCGTTACCACAAGATTATTCTTGCGACCGACGCGGACGTTGACGGCGCGCACATCCGCACGCTCCTTCTCACGCTCCTCTACCGCCACTTCCGGCCGATTATTGAAGGCGGCTTCGTATACATCGCCCAGCCCCCGCTGTATAAAATCACCAAAGGGAAGGCTGTCGCTTACGCGTATTCAGATAAGGAAAAGGAATTGGTACTGAAAGAGCTCGGCATCGCTCCAAGCGAAGTGCCCGAGATTGCAGGGGACGAGGAGCCGACGGAGGTCTCTGAAGAAGAAGTTGCCACGATAAAGAAGCCCGTAAAAGTAAACATCCAGCGCTACAAGGGTCTCGGCGAGATGAACCCGAGCGAGCTCTGGGAGACTACGATGGATCCGGCACGGCGCGTACTGAAGCAAGTCACTGTAGACGACGCCGAGGCCGCGGATCGCATCTTTGATATCCTGATGGGTACCGATGTCGCCTCACGAAAGTCCTTTATCCAGTCCAATGCCAAGCTTGCGAATCTGGATATTTAGGTCCCGAGAATTGTAAGTGTCGCGGAGGCGCTGTTATTGTTCGCGTTTGATTCAGTGATGGTCTGAGCGCAGGTCCCGGTATTTGACGGGTTCGCGATGTTTGCGGAGATTGAGATAGTCTGTCCCGCACCCCTGTTTGCCTGGTCAAAGCCCAGCGTGTAATCAATGCTGTCGCCCGGATTAAGCGATTGCTGCGGCTGCGACTGATAGATATAGGCCGTTTGGGTCGGGATAGATGCGCTAAAGCACCATGCGCCAGTTGAGTTAGTCCCGACATTTCTGATGGTGAAGCTAACCGCCGCGCGGCTGCCTGCAGGGACGGTTGTCGTCGCGATGAACGAATCAGCCGATGCCGCCGCAAGATAGCCGACAGCCTTGATAGTAGTAATGAGATCAGGGAGACCGGTGAGTACTGGGGATGTGCCCGTACCGCCTATGACATATGTGCCGCCCGTTCGCGGACCGGGGGTTGTTTGAGTTGGTGCGCCATAACCATATCCAGAACCATAGCCTCCTGTCACCGGCGTTGAAATACTTGAACCAGTGCCTACATTCGTAGAGGTTGAAGTTGCAGTCGATGATGCGGTAGTAGAAGAAGTAGTAGAAGATGCTGTCGGGACAACCGAGAGGGAAGCCGGAGAGCGCGTGAAGACGGAGCCAAGATAGACAGCGGCTTCTCCGGCGCCGTTTACCACTGCGGGGACATAGCGCGAAGAGTAGACCGCGAGCCATATGCCCGCCGCCACCAGGGCGATAAAACCGATTACCGCGAGACCTGTAGAAACTGCCGGATAGGTCTCGGTGACCGTTGTTGAACGGTTGGCCGTGGTAAAAGTCGCCGAATTGTTCGGCGTGTTGATCGTTGTTGAACGATTCAGGGTATTAATTTCTGTGCTATTCATGGGAATATATGTACCATAGAGTAATTTTTATGTCAAGTAGCCAGGACTTGACATATACGATACTGTAGTGTATTGATGGTTAAGACGATATGAAGGATTTCGCGCGAGTTATGGCACGGCTTATATTGGCCGTCAAGCAGTCGTACAGTCGGAAGTGGATCTTCCTCGGCATTTTCGCTGTGGTGTTCTTCTCGATTGTCAGTGTTCTCGGGAGTCTGGGTCTTCTGCCGGAGGGTCGGGCTGTAGCCGGAGTATCGGATACTTCGCTTGTTGCGGCGGTCGCGGATACATCTGTGCCAGTTGTGCCTGAATTGCCGGAGAGGATAGAGATTCCTGCCATCAAACTCAATGCGACTATTGAGAACCCGACGACGACCAATATTGAAGCGCTTGACGAGCTGCTCCTTAAGGGTTCGGTGCGGTATCCGACCTCGGCAAAGCTCGGCGAAGCGGGCAATATTGTCCTCTTCGGGCACTCAAGCTATCTGCCGATTGTACTCAACCAAGCTTACAAGACCTTCAATGGCATCCAGAAGCTCGCGGTCGGAGACGTTGTCACCGTATTCTCCTCTGGTACGGCATATACGTACCGGGTGAGGAGCGTCGCGAAAGAAAGCGCGGCGGGCGGCGCAGGGATTGATCTTGCCGTCACCGGTCGTGTGCTCACACTCGCGACTTGCGATTCGTTCGGCGCGAAGGCGGATCGCTTCGTAGTCACAGCAGATTTTGTTGAAAGCCATTCGATTTCTATATAAATAGAAGTCGGGTGGCTCTCCGCAAGGAAGCCGGGGTCCATGTGGACCTTGTCAGCAGTTCATTCAACCAACGCCGCTCGCGCGGCAAGAAAGGAGAATCACGATGAGAAAAATCATCGGCATATTCGTCGCGCTCATGTTGGGTACGACGTTGGTAGGCTGCAGCAACGGAGGAGGAGGGATGTTCGGGCAAAAGGTGCCCTCGCCTCCGCCTGCTTCCAGGGCGCCCGTAGTGCCTGTGGTAACAGCGGCACCGCAACCGGTCGCGAAGGCGCCCGTAGTGGTAGCGTCTGTGGCGGCAACGCCGATTCCTTCGGCTCACCCCGAGTGGAAGTGGCAGCACTTCGGCGCCGCTCCGTACGCTGCGACGCGTGCGGAAGCGATGAAGACGCGCGAAAGCGCGTTCCGCAAGATGGGCCTGCCGGCACCGGTCATCGCGCAATTCATGCGCGCGACCGAGAAACCGGGCGAGAAGACACGGCTCGTGATGGGCGATCGCCTGACGACGATGTTGTCCAAAGGCGGGGTTGTTCGTCACAATGTCGTGGTCGCGTTCTCCAAACCGCCGAAAGGCATGGAGTTCGCCGCACCCGCCGAGAAGTGGCAGGTCACCCACGGGGGGAGGACTTACACGCTCATTCTCCCGGAAGTCTGCTGGAACTGGAGTGACATCGTCGCTTCGGGACCGGTGGTTCTAGCGCCAGCGCCACAGCCAGTCGTTTCGGTCGGCGCCTGTCCTACGGGATTCGAGCTCATCGCCAACGCGTGGTTGTTGCAGTCCTTGCCGGAGCCGCTTCGTACACGGGCTGTAAATTACATCGCAGATGCGGAAAGCCGAGACAGTGACAATGCGAGACGGCTTGATGCGTATACGCCGAGCGCCATATCTCGGACGATGGGCGGGCAATTGCGCAGTCAAGTAAAAACCCGCGCTCCGATTATCGTCGACGTGCAGGTCCGTTACTTGGATCCGCAAACGGCGATGCCGGTACGTGAGCTCGGCTCAGCCAAGTTGGTCAATGGTGTGGGAAGTTTCCGTTTCCCGAATGACCCGCGTGCTTTCGTCGTGGAAACAATCTGGCCTCCTCACTTCCTCTCGCCGACCCTTTCGGGCGGACAGCGGCGGCTGCGGGTTTTCCCCAACGAGTGGGGAACGTGGTGCTCGCTGAACATCCACGGCATCCTGCTGCCGTAACGCGTTAGTTTGGAGCCGTTGGGAGGTCGTACTTGTACGACCTCCCAACGGATCCCTTTTCTGGAACATCTCTTCAGAGGTGTTCCGGAAATAGGAAAATGAATTTCAAATACATACTCACAATAGTATTGCTTCTTATGATACTCGCGCTCTCGCGAGGAGCTGTCGTGCACCTCGATGAGGTATTTTCTCTGGGAGTCCTCACTGCACACGCCGACGGAGACGGCGGTGGCGACGGTGGTGGGGGAGGTGACGGCGGAGGCGATGGTGGAGGTGGCGCTGGTGGCGGCGGAGGCGGCGGCGGTGGTGGCGGCGATGGTGGCGGCGATGGTGGAGGTGGCGCT
>CAYQJR010000027.1:0-8974 GCA_964418065.1 uncultured Candidatus Saccharibacteria bacterium
AGGCACGGGTAGCGGAAGCTGTTCGTGGAACATATCCAATTTGGAATCGATATTCCCGAAAGGAATATCAAGTCGATATAGTTCGTGAGAATTATGAGAGATAGTACTCGTCTCTAAACGGTACTCGGAAGTCGGATAACGTAACCCGATGGTGCTTGAAAGCCACACGTGAGCTTTCAAGTAGGACAGAATAGGCGGAACAACAGAGCACGCACATCTTTTCTCATCTCACATCTTCATACAAAAAGCCGCGACCTCTGACGGGGTCGCGGCTTTGACGCATATCGGGTAAGAGAGTATAGTCAGCCCGGAAAGCACATCCACCAAACAATCAACGGAGGCCACATGAGCGCTCTCGCACTCGAAATGCGTTCGATATCCAAGGTCGCTCGTTCAAACCGTTTTGAGGAGGAGAAGGCGGATTTCGAGCGACGATTTGCGGAATGGAAGCATCAACGGAAGGAGAAAGCAAAAGCGACCATTCTGCTTCTTCCCGACCTCATTCGGGTAGAAGCTGGACGAGGAAGACGCAATCTTCTTCTCCGCATTGAAATCGATCCGCCATACACCTTCACCGACGAGTACAAGGAATTCCGAATCGACTACGACTTCAGTCACATGAATTCCGGCATGTGGTTCACTCTTGCAAAGAGTGGCTCATTGCCGGTTGGTGTGAGGGCAATCGCGCGCTGGGCCTTGAGACAAAGGTTCCAAGTGCACACGTATAAATGGGACCATAAGGACGAGCCCTACCTGCACTATCGCTACACCAGTCACGAGGTCGATCGGGCCCGAAGTCTAGTGGTTCCTTCGCCAGATCAGCATCGGTATGACTACACGCTTTACGAAGGCATCGTTATCAGCTGGGGCTAGAGGACGAGGGTGCCGACGTGAGATAAAAGGGCTCCGGAAGCAATTCCAGGGCCTGTACTTTTTATAGATGGTGCAAGCGGTAGGGGTCGAACCTACGACCGCCCGAGTATCAGTCGGGTGCTCTACCAGCTGAGCTACGCTTGCGAACGAGGCAGAACAAACGAACTTGTTCGATTTATTCTCGCCGAGTGAGCAAGCAGTATGGTACTCCATACGATTGCAGGCTCGGTTTTTTGATACTAGCAAAGACGACCATCTTTTACCAATACCGTCTGTTATACCCACGCGCTTCGGCGGCGAGAGAGCACAGCGCTATACTGGGAATCATGGGGGGACATACTGGAACTTTGCGGCGGGAAACGCTGATGCTCATCGGCGCACTACTTCTCTTTGGTATTGGTATGCCCGTTCTCTTCTTCTCCTTCACTGATACCGAGTCCTCACTCACCGCGACCGTACCCTTCACCAAGCTGACCGCCGGGAGGCAATCCGTTATCCCGAAACGCGTTAATTATGTCATCACCTCCCCAATCCAGCTGAACGAACTCTGGCAGGTAGTGAACGCGCCCGGCACGCCGCCCGCAGTTGATTTCGAGACGCAGGCAGTGCTCGCGGTCTTCGCGGGCAATGAATCAAGTTCTTCAATCGCAATCGCGAAGATTGAGGACTCCAATGCGCGTATGGTCTCCATCGCTATTACGAAGCCAGACTGCACAGAGCCGCCGTCTGTCGCCTCGCCCTACGAGATAGTGGCTGTTTCGGCGACCTCGCTCCCGCTCAAGCACTCCGACATCCCCATAACCATTTCCTGTCCGCGCTAAGCGGCTCGTGCGCTCCCTTGCAGGATGCGCTACGATTTGCCCTATGGATGCCTCGGCGCACTTCCGCGGTAAGAGAATAACCCTTATGGGCCTCGGTCTTCTGGGCCGAGGCGTTGGCGACGCCCGCTACCTGGCCGAGTGCGGAGCCGAGCTTATCGTGACCGACCTGAAGTCGCGCAAGGAGCTTGCCGAGTCGGTGGGACAGCTTGAATCATTTCAGAATATTACCTTCGTGTTCGGCAAACATCGCCTTGAGGATTTTCGCGACCGCGATTTCATCCTCAAGGCCGCCGGTGTGCCGCTCGATTCTCCGTACATCGCCGAAGCGAAGAAACAGAATATTCCCGTCCGCATGAGTGCGGACCTCTTCGCGGAGATTTCGGGTGCCGCGTGCATTGGGATTACCGGCACGCGCGGTAAGTCAACAGTGGCGCATATGCTCCACGCGATTCTGCAGAAAGCGAAGAGACCTTCCGTTCTTGGTGGCAATGTGCGCGGCGTCTCCACACTCGCACTACTCAAGGAGACAACCCCCGCGCACACTGCCGTTCTTGAGCTCGATTCGTGGCAGTTGCAGGGCTTCGGCGAGGCGCGAGTGAGCCCGCACATCGCCGTCTTCACCACGCTCCATCTGGACCACATGAACTACTATAAG
Source organism: uncultured Candidatus Saccharibacteria bacterium (assembly GCA_964418065.1). Lineage (GTDB taxonomy): Bacteria > Patescibacteriota > Minisyncoccia > Phycocordibacterales > Phycocordibacteraceae > C7867-001. Next base: position 2,350 of record CAYQJR010000027.1, read on the forward strand.
GATGACCCCGATATCTATCTCGCGGACAAGGCGAACATCTTTCTCTACCAAGGGGTCAAGGACACCCTCATCCTCGGTAAGCAGTGTGCGCCGACCATTATTGAGAAATACGGCGAGCGGGTTGATTCCAAGACGCTCGTCGTTGACGAATTGAAGTTCCCTGACACCTGGACGCTCCGCGTCCTCGGACTCCATAATCGCTACAACGCCGCACTCGCGCTCGCTGCCGCTCGCGTGCTCGGGATTCCCGACGAGGTGAGCCGGCGAGCGCTCGCTACATTTGCGGGCGTCCCCGGCCGCCTTGAATTCATCCGCGAGGTGGACGGAGTAAAGGTATACAACGATACGACCTCAACAACGCCCGAGGCGACCTTGGCCGCGCTTGCCGCCCTCAATCCCTCGCGTACGGTGCTTATCATGGGCGGCACCGACAAGAATTTGGATATGAATGTGTTACTCGTGAAGCTTGCCGATGTGAAGCGCGTGATTCTCCTTGCGGGTACGGGCACGAGCCGCGTTCTTGAATTCCTGCCAGGCGCTTCGGTCTTTGACGATTTAGGAAAGGCGGTAGACGAAGCACTCCATGCTGCAGAAAAGGGTGATACGGTGCTTTTCTCACCCGCCTTCACCTCGTTCGGTATGTTCAAGAATGAATTTGACCGCGGCGATCAGTTTGCGCACCTCATAATGATGCGAAAATGATTGGCATATTTGATTCAGGGTCAGGAGGGTTGACGGTGCTCGCGGCCATTCGCGAAGAGATGCCGTCGTGTGATGTTGTGTACTTCGGTGATATTAAAAATGCGCCCTACGGGTCGAAGTCGAACAGCGAACTCTCGCTCCTTACGGTGCGCGCGATAGAGCTCCTGCAGAAGCGGGGAGCCACGAATATCGTGAGCGCCTGCAACAGCGTCTCGGCCTCCCTCGCCGTCTCGCTCTTTGACGCGCTCTCACTCACGCCGACCCAGCTTATTGAAATGGTCGGTCCGACGGTGAGCTACTTTAAGAATTCGTCCGCGCGGCTGCTGCTTGCCGCGACGCCGGCGACGATACAATCCGAGATTTATCAGAACGCTTTCCGCATGATTGGGAAAGAGGTTGAGGTCGTCGCAATTGCTGACCTCGCCGCCGCGATTGAATTCGATAGTCCTGAAGCGGAGATTGAGCGCATCATTCTTGATGCATTCAAGAGCGTGAAGCCGGATGGAGTAGATGCTGTTATTCTTGCCTGTACGCACTACCCGCTCGTCCTGCCCATATTTCAGCGCGCGCTCGGTACGGTACCGCTCTTTGATCCCGCGATTGCGGTGGGGGAGCGGGTGAAACGCCGACTCTGGCCGCGCGAGGTCGGCGATGGCATGACCCATTTCATCATTAGTTCCGATTCAACTCCTTTTCGTAAGCGCGTGGCGAAACTCTTCCCGAGGGGAGGATTTACGATTGAAGTGCTAGAGTAGTTCTATGACGAAAGTTTACTGCATTGGTATTGGCGGTATTGGGATGAGTGCGCTTGCGCAATATTTTTCCGATATGAGCGTAGCGGTATCCGGCTCTGACAGGGAGGCGAGTCCCGTGACTGAACTCTTGGAGAAGAGGGGTATCGTAGTTTTTATCGGGCAGAATGCTCAAAATGTCCCTGCGGACGCCGACACAGTCGTGTATAGCGACGCGGTACCCGAGGACAATCCGGAGCGCGCTCGTGCGCGCGAGCTCGGCATCTCGCAGAAATCCTACTTTGCCATGCTTGGGGAAATATCGGCGGGGAAGCGGACAGTAGCAGTAGCGGGTACGCACGGGAAGACGACCACGACCGGCATGCTCGCAAAGATACTCAAAGATGCGGGCGCCGCGCCGACGGCGATTGTGGGCTCTATCGTCAAGGACTTCGACTCCAACTATCTTCACGGAGAGTCTGACTTGTTCGTGGTCGAGGCGTGCGAATATAAGAACCATCTGCTTGAACTCTCGCCGTCCGTACTCGTCATCACGAATCTTGAATGGGATCACACCGATTTCTTTCCCTCACTTGAAGCGTTCCAAGCGACATTTCAGAAGGCGATTGAGCGCGTGCCGGCAGACGGCTTCATTGTCACCGACCCGCAGAACACGAACATCGCGCCGCTCCTAGGTGGCGCGAAAGCGAAAATCGTTGATTACACAAAAGAGCCCGCATACAAACTGCGTCTGTTCGGAGAGTTCAATCAGGACAATGCGCGCGCGGCCGCCTCTGCCGCGCGCGCGGCGTTCCCGTCAATCAGCGACACTATCGTATATGATAGTGTCTCGGCATTCCAAGGCACTTGGCGTCGATTTGAATACAAGGGGAAGACGGCTAAGGGTGCCGAGGTCTACGATGACTATGCGCATCACCCGACTGCAGTCAGAGAAACATTGAAGGCACTCCGCGGAAAAGTGAAAGGAAAAATCATCATTGCATTCCACCCGCATCTCTACAGCCGTACCCGCGATTTGCTAGATGAATTTGCCACAGCATTCATCGATGCCGACAAGGTTTACATCGCTCCCATTTATCCAGCACGCGAAGTGGACGACGGCTCTATTTCAAGTGAGATGCTCGCCGAGCGCATTCGTGCAACCGGCGTAGATGCTACTGCACTCGATTTTGACGCTATCCAAAAAGTGCTTGCCGAAGCCGAAGCAGGCGACACCATCATGACCATGGGCGCGGGCGACATCTACAAAGTCGCCGATACCCTCGTTACCGCAAAATAGTATGGGAACACTCTCAATCGTCGCGACACCGATAGGAAACTTGGAGGACATCACACTCCGCGCTCTACGTACGCTCAAAGAGTGCGACGTCATCTATGCTGAGGACACGCGGGTCATCTCTAAATTGCTCTCACGTTATGAAATCAAGAAGCCGCTCCAGCGGCTTGACGCGGCTACAGAAGCGAAGAAAGCGAACGAAATTATTGAACGCCTCGGGGCGGGGGAGCGCGTCGTGTTCGTAAGCGACGCAGGCACGCCGGGCATCAGCGACCCCGGCGCCCGACTCGTAGCGGCAGTACGACATTCTCACATTCTCAAGAATGTTGGAATGTCGATTGAAGCCATTCCGGGACCCTCTGCTCTCACGGCGGCATTGTCTATTGCGGGAGTGGATACATCTGCCTTCACCTTCCTCGGATTCTTACCGCACAAGAAGGGCCGTCAGACTACACTGAGGAAGATTATGGCGAGCGAGCTACCAGTCGTCCTGTACGAGTCCCCGCACCGGATAGAGAAGTTGCTGAAAGAGCTGGAGGGAGTATCGCATATCACCATCGCCCGCGAACTCACGAAGATTCACGAAGAGATTGTCTGGGGTACGCCGGAGGAGGTCCGCGCGCACTTTGCCGCGCACCCTGACACCATACGGGGAGAATTTGTTGTCATTGTTACTCCCTGATATACTTCTCATATGTCCCGCCCAAGCATGCTCATCCTCTTCGGTATTTTGACTGTCCTCACTCCATTCTCCGGACTGCCGATCGCTTTTCGTACGCTCCTCTCGGTTATCTTCGGTGCCGCGGTGGCCGGCATCGGTCTCTCGCTTCGCTCCGACATGACCTCAACATCCCCCAGCACCCCTGCAAGCGAGCCCTCTTCGCCCGAGTCGGCTCCGCCGCAAGGCGTCTCCTCAATCTAGCCGATACCCAGAACAGGCTCGGACGCGTTCGCGCCCGGGTGTTATATACTTGGGGTAATGGAAAATCCGGAGCGCGTGACCTACTTCGCGGCAACCGACGCCCGCGGGAAATATATTCCGTTTGGCATCAAGTCCAAGGATCGCGATCGCCACATGTACGTCATCGGCAAGACAGGCATGGGCAAGTCAACCTTGCTCGAGAATATGGCGATTCAGGACATCAGGAACGGCGAGGGGCTCGTATTCATCGACCCGCACGGCGGTACGGTTGAGCGGCTCCTGGACTATATCCCTGAAGATCGGGTGAAAGATGTCGTGTACTTCGCCCCGTTTGATATGGAACACCCCATCGCCTTTAATGTGATGGAGGATGTCGGCTACGACAAGCGCCACCTCGTGGTCAGCGGCCTCATGGCGACCTTCAAGAAGATTTGGGAAGACGCATGGAGCGCGCGCATGGAATATATCCTTACCAACACGCTTCTTGCTCTCCTGGAATATCCGGACGCAACCCTTCTCGGCGTGAACCGCATGTACACCGACAAGGAATACCGGAAGAAAGTGGTGGACAATGTGAAGGACCCGGTTGTTAAGGATTTCTGGCTGAAAGAGTTTGCCAACTATGGCGACCGCTATACCCAAGAGGCGACGCCGGCCATCCAGAACAAGATAGGCCAATTCACCGGCAATCCGCTGATTCGCAACATCATCGGCCAGCCCAAATCCTCGTTTGATATCCGTACGATGATGGACGAAAAGAAGATTCTCATCATCAATCTTTCCAAGGGTCTGGTGGGAGAGACGAACATGCGTCTCATCGGCTCAATGCTTACCACGCGCATCTTCCTCGCGGCGATGAGCCGCGCCGACCTGTCGGGAGACAAACTCGCGAAGCTCCCGCACTTCTATTTCTATGTGGACGAATTTCAGAACTTCGCGAATGAGACATTCGCCGAAGTTCTTTCCGAGGCGCGCAAATATAAGCTGAACCTTGTCATCGCCCACCAATACATTGAGCAGATGGAAGAGGAGGTGCGCGATGCCGTCTTCGGAAATGTCGGCACGACAGTTGTCTTCCGCGTCGGGCCGTTTGACGCCGAGGTATTGGAGACGATTTTCTTGCCCCATTTTACCAAGGAAGATGTGGTGACTCTTGATAAACGCCAGGTGTACCTCACGCTCATGATTGACGGCGTCGGGTCGGCTCCTTTCTCGGCGGTGACGATTCCGCCCATAGAGGCGCCGCCAGTGTCTCACCGAGAACAGGTTATTGCCTCATCGCGCGAACAATTCACCACCGCGCGCGCAGGCATAGAGAAGTCCATCATGGACGAACTCATGGCGAGCGCCGCCGCCCCCGCCCCATTTGATGCGCGCATGCGAAAGAAACCGGCACAACGGCCTATGCCGGACGCTCCCCCGCCACCCATACGGAGAGAAGAGGCTCTACCACCCAAGCTATTTGTTCAGCGCGAAGTCTCTCGTCCAGCAAGACCCGCCCCGCCGACAAAGAGCCCTGAAGACCTTAAAGCAATTCTTCGTACGATGGCGGCGAAGGGCACTGCCGAACACGGACAAAAGCAGACAGAGCAGAAAGAGTCGTTGAAAGGAGCCCTTGCTCAGGTGCTCGCTAAGAATGCCGCTTCTCCGTCAGACACAAGCACTCCGGTTCAGAAGAAAAGGCCGTTTGAAGTTTCTGAAGACGCATTGCGGAAGGTGCTGAAAGGCGAATCATAAGAACCCCATGCGCACCCTTGGCTTGCTCATCCTCGCCACACTCCTCCCCTCAATTGTTGTTGCCACAACGCTGATAAACATAAACACGGCAGATCCAACCCTTTTGGACACGCTTCCGGGTATCGGGCCCACAAAGGCGGAGGCCATTATTGATTACCGCACTACCCACGGACCGTTCGCTCGCATTGAAGATATCCAGAATGTGAGCGGCATCGGCGATAGCACCTATGCCGATATCGCGCCGCTCATTACCGTCGGTGACGCGAGTGCACCAGACGTAAACACCGCATCATCAACCGAGAGTACTGCGGCATCCGTGCGCGCGGCAACCTACACGCCTCCTCCGGCGATTCTCTCAGTTGATGTTGGGCCCGATATTGTCGTGTACCGCGAGGTGCCCTTTACGCTTACCGCACAGACAAAGCTGAAGAGTGGTGCTGTTGATTCGGCGGCGACTATTTATTGGAGCTTCGGCGATGGTTCCGCGACCGAGGGACGCGTCATAGAGAAGACGTATCACTACACAGGGACGTATCTTGTGGTTGCGACGGCGAAAGATGGTACGACAACGGCACGGGATGATCTTGTCGTGGTCGTGAAGCCTGCGGTGGTGCGTATCGCGTCGGTGACGCATGAAGGCATTGTTCTTGCAAACGATACGAGCGAACGCCTTGAGCTCTCCGGCTGGCGTCTGGTGACTGACACGGGAATGTTCCGCCTGCCTGAAGGGACGATGCTTCTGCAGAATTCAAGCACACTCTTTCCTTACACGGTTATGAATCTCCCTATTTCTTCTGCCGCACGATTGACGTATCCAAGCGGTGTTATTGCTGCCCAATATCTTTCTGCCGACGCGGTACAGCCGACATCTGGAGAGCAACCTCCTGTCGCGATGACGGGTTATACAGAGGTACGGGAGGATACCCCGCTAATTACCAACACGAGAGCGAACATTCAAAACTATGAGACAGCAGCAGTAGCCCCAACGGAGACGGTAGAAACCGCCTCCGTTGGGGCGGCACTTGCCTCGCTAGAGACGCTGCCGAAAGCAGAGTCTGGCCTGTCCAGCATCTTGCGTTCGCCGTGGACGCTCGGTTTTCTTGGTATTATGGCAATCGCCGGTAGCGCATTCATCTTCCTCTAACTCCATGCATAAAAAGAAATTAATACTCGTGACCGGTGGTGCGGGCTTTATCGGCTCGCACCTCTGCGCGCGACTTATGGAGGACGGCCATG
>CAYQJR010000028.1:0-7984 GCA_964418065.1 uncultured Candidatus Saccharibacteria bacterium
GGCGCGCCACGGCTCCAGCCGCTCGCCTATCTGGCGCCACGGCGGTATCACCTTCGGTCCGCGCTCCACGCGCGACTACAGCGAGAAGATTAATAAGAAGATGCGCGTGGGCGCTCTGCTCTCTGCTCTCTCCCGTAAGGCGAAGGAGGGCGAGATTATCTTCGTTGACGCGATGACCTTTGCCGCCCCGAAGACGAAGAGCGCGCTTGCATCACTCGTCGCGCTTTCAAAAGTATCCAAGAAGAATCTACTCTCATCGAAAGGCGCGAACTCGGCGCTCATCGCCTTTGATTCGTATGACAAAAACGCCATCAAGAGCTTCAACAACCTCCAGGGCATCGGTACCGAAGAGGTGCGCAGTCTTAATCCGGTTGCCGTGATGACGCACAAGTACCTCATCATCGAGAAGCCGGAAGCAGCGTTCAAGAAGCTCCTCGCACGCACTAAATAAATTACTATGGCACTCTTCGGCACAAAAAAGAAAGCAGAGAAGAAGGACAAGGTAATTGTCCGCCGCCGCGCGCGCACCGCGCCTTCGGCAAACGGCACCGCGCACGAGATTATCCGCGCGCCGTGGTTCTCTGAGAAGGCGCTCATCATCACCGAGAAGGGAATCTACACCTTTGATGTTTCTCCTCGCGCGACGAAGGCCGCTATCGCAGGCGCTATTAAAGAAATTTATAATGTAGAGCCGCGCAAGGTCCGCATCGTGAACCTGCCTGCGAAGGCGAAAGCGATGCGCACGAGACGTGGCGAAGGTACGCGCGCCGCGCGCCGCAAAGCGTATGTCTACCTCAACAAAGGAGATACGATTCAGTTCGCTTAATCACCATGAAAACCTACAAACCTACCAGTAAGAGCCGCCGCCACATGACCACGCTCCCGTACAAGGAGCTGCTCTCGGGTCACGCTCCCTACAAACCGCTCTTGAAGAAGAGGGGCAGTCAGGGCGGGAGAAACGCCTTCGGCCGCATCACGACGCGTCACCAGGGCGGCGGGCACAAACAGCGTTTCCGCGATATTGATTTCAAATACGATAAGAAGAATATCCCCGCTAGAATTGAGACGGTTGAATATGACCCGTTCCGCTCCGCTTTCATCGGCCGCGCTCTCTACAGAGACGGTGCGCGCCGCTATGTCATCCTCCCGAAGGATGTGAAAGTCGGCTCCACCTTCATCGTGTCTGAAACTGCGCCCTTGGTCGCGGGGAACCGTCTCCCTTTGGGCAAGATTCCGGTCGGTACCTTCGTCTATAACATTGAGATTGCGCCGCTCTCGGGCGCGAGTCTCGTCCGCTCGGCCGGCAACTTCGCCGAAGTGGTCGCACACGACGAGGGCTATGCGCAGATTAAACTCCCTTCAACTGAAATCCGGAAGATTTCTGACCTTTCCTGGGCCTCTATCGGTGCGGTCGGCAACGAAGAATACAATCTCGTCGTCATCGGCAAGGCCGGGCGCTCTCGCTGGATGGGTATCCGCCCGACTGTCCGCGGTACTGCGATGAATCCTGTTGACCACCCACACGGCGGCGGTGAAGGCAGACAAGGTCGCGGTCTCCGCAGGGCGAAGAGCGCGTGGGGCAAGCCGACCGGCAAAGGCCAGAAGACGCGTACGCCGAAGAAGTACTCAAACGTTCATATCATCTCCCGCCGCAAAGTCGGCAAAAAGCGCAAGGACTCATAGAAACAAAAAACCCCGCACGAATGTGCGGGGTTTTTGTTTACCGGTACTCCGGCTTGAGGATGCTGGAGAGATTTGAGAGCGGGATGCGGAGTGTTTGCGGACCGGCAGAGTAGGGAGCGACTTGGTAGGGAGGGAAGAGGAAGACCAGCTCGCTATTGTCGGGGAAGAAGTTTGCGAAGTTCCCCTCCTCGGGTACCGTGCCGTCGATGATAAATGTCGTCTCAACATCTTGCCCTATGATGGCGGAGAGCCGCGCACGGCTTATTTCTGAAAGAGTGTTGAGATACGCAAACCCCGAAATGAAGAGATCTTTGAGCGCGAGCGATGCGCCGCTTCGGGTATCAAAGGTGAATGTCTTGAAGGAGATATTGCCGTGGGCACCGAGCGTGTCTGTGTAAATAGTGAAGATATAGGAGACGGTGCGAGGCGACGAGGCGACGAGGTACACAATTTCTAGCTCTTGCTTGCGCCCTTCATCGTATCCCATCATCTCTATGTCGCGCGCGGTAAGCTGGTCGAAGTTCCCATCAGATTTAAACTGCGCGATGGTGTCATTCACAAAGTCCTGCATTAGAGCAATCGCGGCGGCATTTGCGTTACCTGCAAGCGGCGTGCTGGTCGCGTAGCTTGCAGTAATATCGTAGTAGTCCTCGTGTTCGCTATAGCTACCTGCGGGGAGGAGCGTCGTTTGTGCATTCGGCGCCTGTGCGGGAGCCGGTCTCATTGCTCCATAGAAGCTAATCCCGGCGAGAACGGCGAGAGCGACGATAGCACCGATGAGCGTATCTTTCTGCATAGTACAGAGCAGTGTACCAAAAGAGGGTGTTTTTGTCCGAAATATCTAGAACGCGTATAATCGCAATATCTGTCAAGGTTCTGGAATTGCCTAGGATTTATGAGGGTGTTTGAGGTGCGGAAGTTTGACTTTAGAAACGTCTTCCGGTATCTTTGACCTACCGCGCACAGCGCGTTTTTCATTACTTTTATGTCACGCTCAATCAAGAAAGGCCCCTTCGTGGACGTCAAACTCCTCAAGAAGGTCGTTAATGCAAAACCGGCATCAGCCGGCGTGATTAAGACCTGGGCGCGCCGGAGCCAAGTGAGCCCGGAAATGATCGGGTTTACGCTCGGCGTCCACAACGGCAAGTCGCATGTTGATGTGCTCGTAAACGAGGATATGGTCGGACATCGTCTCGGCGAGTTCGCGCCGACGAAGCGCTTCATCCGCCACGGCGGTAAGATGCAGAAGGAGATGGAGATGAAGAAGCAGGAGGCGGAGATTGCTTCTGCACAAGCCGCGAAGGCGCCGGCTGCTGCAGCCGCCGCACCTGCCGCACCTAAGAAATAATATATGGCCGGAGCAACCCTCAAAAGCCACAATCAGACCCCGCGCAAGGTACGCCTGGTCACTGACCTCGTGAAAGGGAAGAAGGTGGGAGCCGCGCTCGCTGCGCTTGAGTTTCTCCCGAAACGCGCGTCCGAGACGGTCGCCAAGCTCATCCGGAGCGCGGCGGCGAACGCGAAGAACCGCGGCGAGAATGTAGACGACCTCGTGGTGCAATCAATCATCGTTGAGAACGCGGGCATGCTGAAGAAGTATATGCCGCGCGCTTTCGGCCGCGCGACGATGATTCGCCGCCGCAAGAGTCGCCTCATCGTGAAGCTCGCTCTCGCCACTTCGGCGAAATAAATTTATGACGCACATTGTCCATCCTTACGCACACCGCCTCGGCATCATCCGCGACTGGAAGAGCCGTTGGTTTGCCGCGGATAAGAAGAGCTACCGCGAGAACATCAAGGTAGACGAGACGATTCGCCGCTTCCTCAAGAAGCGTCTGCGCGGCACGTTCACCAGCGGCATTGAGATTGAGCGTTCCGCAGGCGAGCTTCGCGTCATCCTTTCTACCGCGCGCCCGGGACTCGTTATCGGCCGCTCCGGCGAGAACGCGACGAAACTGCGCGCCGAGATTACGGCGGTTGCGCGCAAGGCGTCTAAAAATGCGCTCCCCGCCGGTAAGCAGGTGAAGTTTGATATCAACGAAGTGCGCCAGCCGGAAACGGATGCCGCGGTCGTCGCGTACATGATTGCCGAAGGACTGGAGAAGCGCATGCCGTTTCGCCGCGTCTTGAAGCAGACTGTTGAGAAGGTTATTGCGGCGCGCGAGGTTGAGGGAGTGCGCATCGCGCTCTCGGGACGCCTCGGCGGAGCGGAGATGAGCCGCAAGGAAGAGATTAAGAAGGGACGCATCCCGCTCCAGACGTTCCGCGCTGACATCGACTTCGCCCACGAGGAGGCGTATCTCCCGTACGGCGTCATCGGAATCAAGGTGTGGATCTTCCGCGGCAATGTGTATCAGGACAAGAAGACAAGCGTGCGAATGCCGGAGGCATCTGCGCGCAGCTAATATCCTGTTAAATATTTTTGTATGCTATTCCCTAAGAAAGTAAAACATCGTAAGTGGCAGACCCAGCGGCTCTCCGAGAAGCGCCTCAATCGTCCTGACACACGCGGAACCACAGTCGCCTTCGGTGCGTACGGGCTCAAGGCGCTCTCGCCCGCGCGCCTTACGAGCAACCAGATTGAAGCGGCGCGCAAGGTGCTCACGCGCGCAACTGCGAAGTCGGGCAAGTTCTGGATCCGTGTGTTCCCCGATCGTCCGGTAACAGCGAAGCCTGCAGAGGTGGGGATGGGAAGCGGCAAGGGCGACCCGAAGCACTATGTCTTTCAGGTGCGCCCGGGGCGCATCCTCTTCGAGATGGACGGCGTTCCCGAAACCGTGGCGCGTGCACACATGATTCAGGCGGGAACGAAACTCCCGATGAAGACCACCATCATCACGCGCAGCTAATCATTGCTATTTCTCCATTTCTATGACAAAAAAGAATACAATGACTACAAAGACGGATGTTGAGCTGGTGAAGCTCCTCGCTGACACCCGTGCGACACTTCGCACAGAGCGCTTTTCTGCTGCAGGAGCGCGCGCCAAGGACAGCAACGCGCCGCGCAAGCTCCGCGTGACCATTGCACGAGCGCTCACCGAACAGCGCGCGCGCGAGCTCAAGGCGCGCTAATTACTATGGAACAGCACACTCCTCGTCCTCAGACATTCACCGGCGTCGTCGTTAAGACGGCGATGAAAGACACGGCCACGGTGCGTGTGGACCGCTATGTGAAGAATGCCAAGTACAAGAAGTATTTCGTCCGCTCTAAGAAATTCCTCGCACACGACCCCGGTAATACGGTCAAGGTCGGAGACACCGTGACGATTGTCGCCACCCGCCCCATCTCCAAGATGAAGCGCTTCGCGATTGACCCCGCGAAGACCGTCTCGGTCGCGAGCGCGGAATAATACTATGTTGCAAGACCGCTCCATCGTTACTGTTGCAGACAATTCAGGCGGCCTCGTCGCTCGCATTTTCAAGGTGCTCGGCGGGAGTAAGCGCCGGTATGCCGGCATCGGGGATGTCGTCGTCGTCTCCATCCAGACCGCAGCCCCAAGAAAGGCGGTGAAGAAGAAGGATGTCTTCCGCGCAGTTATCGTACGGCAGGTCAATCCGTTTGCACGCAAAGACGGCTCGTATATCCGCTTTGACGAGAATGCGGTGGTGCTTATTGAGAAGCAGGGCAAGGAGATGGCACCGAAAGGGAATCGCATTTTCGGTCCGGTGCCGCGCGAGCTCTCCGAGCGCGGCTGGCACAGCATCGTCTCTTTGGCACCCGAGGTCGTCTAATATTTCTATATGAAAGTAAAAAAAGGAGACAAGGTAAAGGTGATTGCGGGCAAGGACAAGGGCAAGTCCGGGGTTATTGTGCGCGCGTTCCCGAAGGACAACACCGTCGTCATTGAGGGCGTCGCGCTCTACAAGCGTCACTTGAAGGGGAGTGCCGGCAAGGTCGGTACGACGGTCGAGCGCCCGCGCCCCATCAATGTCTCCAATGTCGCGCGCCTAGAGAAATAATTTTATGTCTATTACCAAACAGCGACAGCAAACTGCCTACGCCGCGCTCGCGGAAACCTTCAGCTACACGAGCTCCATGCAGAGTCCGCGCATAGTGAAAGTCACCGTCTCTTCCGGCGTGGGGAAGAAGCGCGATAAAAAGCAGATTGAGCTCATTCAGGAGCGCCTCGCGCGAATTACCGGACAGAAGTCGGCTCCGCGCGGCGCGAAAATCTCAATTGCCTCCTTCAAGGTGCGAGAGGGCGACACGGTCGGGCTCCAGGTGACGCTTCGCGGGGAGCGGATGTATGACTTCTTGGACAAGCTTATCCATATCGCGCTCCCGCGCACCCGCGACTTTCGCGGTCTTTCCGCCAAAGCGATTGATGATATGGGCAATATCACCATCGGCATCCGTGAAAATACCATCTTCCCTGAGACTTCGGATGAGGACCTGAAGGATGTTTTCGGGCTTGCGATTACCATCGTTACCACGGCCAAGACGAAGCCGGAAGCCGAGGCATTTCTGCGCCACCTCGGCCTCCCGCTTATCGTTGACGGAGGCGTAAAACGCTGATATTCTATAGCTACGCTCCTCGGAGCTTTATTTTTTCTATGGCTAAGACATCCCAGCTCGCGCGGCTCGTTAAGAAGACGAAGCTCGTTGCGAAATATGCAGTCAAACGCGCGGCACTCAAGGCCGCCGGCGACTCTGCTGGGCTCCAAGCGCTCCCGAGAAACTCCTCTCCCGTACGGCTGAAGAACCGCTGTGCGATTTCCGGCCGTTCTCGCGGGTATATGCGCACCTTCGGCCTTTCCCGCATCCAGTTCCGCGAGCTTGCGCGCGAAGGAAAGATTCCCGGGGTTAAGAAAGCATCATGGTAACGGACCGCGTTGGAGATTTCATAATTCGTTTGCAGAACGCCGCGATGGTCGGCAAGTCTGAAGTGTCCCTGCCATATTCCGGACACCTCTTCGCTATCGCGAAGAAGCTCAAAGAGCTCGGGTTTGTAACAAGCGTGGAGGTGAAGACAAAAGAAGGCGATGAAGTGAAGAAGACTTTTGTCGTATCACTCGCCTATAACGAGCGCGGCACGCCGAAGTTGCGGGGAGTGAAGCGCATCTCTAAGCCCGGCCGCCGTCTCTACGCTCCCTACACGGCTGTGCACCGCGTGAAGGGAGGTACCGGTGCCCGTATCATCTCAAGCCCGATGGGCGTTATTACAGACTCGGAGGCGCGCAAGGCGCGTGTCGGCGGCGAAGATCTCTTTGAGATTTGGTAATTATTTTTGTATGAGCCGCCTTGCAAAGAAGCCAATAGCTATCGGGAAGACCACGGTCTCTGTGGAAGGAGGCATCCTGTCCGTGAAGGGTCCGAAGGGAACGCTTACCAAGCGGGTACACCCGACTATCGATATCCAAGTCTCGCCGGAAGGCGTGATGGTGACACCGAAGGATCACTCCCGGCTCGCGGGGATGCTCACGGGCACCTTCGCCTCGCATGTGAAAAACATGATTACGGGCGTCGAGACTCCGTATGTACAGAAGCTTATTATGGACGGCATCGGCTACAAGATGGAGGTGAAAGGGAAGACGGTAGTGCTCACTGTCGGCTTTTCCCACACCGTCGCGCTTTCCATCCCCGAGGATGTCGCGGTCAGTGTCGAGAAGAATGTGATGAAGATTGAGAGCGCGAACAAGGAATCGGTCGGACAGTTCGCCGCGAATGTTCGCCGCATCAAGCCGCCTGAGCCGTACCTCGGCAAGGGTATTTCCTACGAAGGGGAAGTGGTCCGCCGCAAGCAGGGCAAGAAAGCTGTGTAATTATGAATCATAAACCAACATCAACCAGAGAACTCCGTGCGCGCCGCCACGCGCGCGTCCGCGCGCTTGTCAAAGGAACGGTGGAGCGTCCGCGCCTTGCCGTGTACCGGAGCAATCGTTTCGTCTCCGCACAGCTTATTGACGACACTGCGGGGAAGACGCTTGTCGCTTCGCATGGCCGCGAGTTCAAGGGTTCGCAGTCAGTGCAGGCGACCGCCGTCGGTACTGCGATTGCGAAGAAGGCCAAGGCCGCCGGCATTGAGAAAATCGTCTTTGACCGCGGAGGCTACCGCTACGCCGGCCAGATTAAGGCGCTTGCGGATGCGGCGCGCACCGGCGGACTCACTTTTTAATTATGACTGCTCCAATTGAACCAGAAATCATACAAGAGGAAATTGTGCCCGAGACGCCTATTGAGGTCCCGGAGGTAGCCGCCGAAGAAGTCCCGGTTGCTGAAGTGGTGCCGCTTGCAGGAGTAGTTTCTCCCCGCTCTAGCTCGGGTGGCAGGAGCGCGCTGCGCGGCCGCGGAGCGCGCGGC
>CAYQJR010000029.1:0-7684 GCA_964418065.1 uncultured Candidatus Saccharibacteria bacterium
ATGACCTTCATACCGAAGCCCTGCGCCATCCGAATCACATGCGCACCGATATGGCCGGTGCCGACAACGCCGATTGTTTTCCCCAATAGGTCAAAGCCGCGCAGTCCGGAAGGCGAGAAGACTCCGGATCTGACGCGCTCGTCGGCGTCTATGATACGCCGCGAGAGTGCAAGCAGGAGCGCAAAGGCGAACTCGGCGACGGTGTTTTCGCCATAGAAGGGGACAGTGACCACCGTGATGCCGCGTTCTTTCGCCGCGGCAAGATTAATATGATCAAAGCCGGTTGAGCGCGTTGCTATAAGCTTCAGAGCGGGGAAGCGATCCATCTCTGCGCCGCCAATGGATGATTCTATGAAGGTGCACAGAACCTCTGTCTCCGGGTCGGAGAGATCGGCATAGGCGGAGAAGGGTCCTTCGTGAAAAGTAATTTCATCGTTCGGGAGCCGCTCCCGGACATACGCCTCCTCCCACGGTTCACAGGAGAAATAATGAATTTTCATAGATGCATCTTACACTGGTTCAGCAACGGACGATACAATCCGCGGATCTCTATTTGGTATGCGCGAGAATTTCCGGGCGAGAAATGGGCGCGCGTACCGGTCAAGTCCTAAGTCACCCGCGACACGGCGCGCGCCCATGATGCCGATGGCGAGCAGGAGCCAGATAGGATTGACGCTCACGGCGCCCGCAAGGAGGAAGTTCATATTCATGACGAAGCCGAAGAATGCCGCGACTCCCGTGAAGAGGCCGACAATCAGCCCGAGCCCGACCAATAGCTCGCCGACGGCGATGGCATTGGACCACGCATTCAGATGGGGAACCACCATGCTTTGGAGGAAGGAGGCATACCACAGCTGGACATCGGGGTGGAGGCCGCCAGTCTTTCCAAGCGCCCCTTGAACGAATCCCTGCATCGTAGCACCGGCTTGGTTCCCGAACCACACCGGGTTGGTGACTTTCTCCCATCCTGCCATGAGCCATCCGTAGCCGAGATACAGACGAACGACAAGCCAGAACGGTGCGCTCATCGTATTTAGGGTGAAGAAACGAATGAACGCCGACTGTTCAACAGGGTAGGTATGCATGGGCTTATTGTAGAGCAGGCGGGAGAAAATGAGCATTGTGTCTGGGGAGAGCAACCATCATGACAAACGGTTCGGGTATTTCTTATGCTACAGTAACGCTATGAGCGCGGTTGAGCGTCCGGACATTATCCGGACCGAAACAGAGGTCACGACACTTCGGAAAGCGCATCCGGAGCTCGTTGAGGTTGATGCATTTACACGCCAGATCCGAGAACTGTTCTTCATTGACACCCATTCTTTTATCGGGACGCCGAAGGAGGAGGCGTATACCACGGGTGAGTTCAAGAACTACGCGTCTTCAAAAGAGAGTGCATTTGTATATGTCTATTTCCCTTGGCTCAACACGCTCGTAAAGACTGTGGACGCACTCGATTATTACCGTCTCAAGACGAACCGCAACCAAGACCTCATCACTGCCGCAGAACAGGAGAAGTTGCGCGACTACAAAGTGGCGGTGCTTGGAATGAGCGTCGGTTCCAATATCGCATTCGTCCTCGCCCAGGCCGGTATCAGCAATCGCATTATTCTCGCCGATTTCGACGAGCTGGATACCTCAAACCTTAACCGCATTCTTGCAGGCGTCCATGAAGTGGGGCTCAATAAGACTTTCGTCGCGGCGCATCGCATTTACGAAGACAATCCGTTCGCCGAAGTAACAACGATGCCTGAAGGCATCAATGAATCCAATCTCGAAGCGCTTATCAAAACGGGTGAAGTGGACTGCATCATAGAAGAGATCGACGATTTGCCGTTCAAGATTCACGCGCGACTGCTCGCGATGAAATACAAGATTCCCGTCGTGATGGTGACGGATAACGGCGATGGGGTGATACTCCATGTGGAGCGCTATGATCTCGGGCACGACAAGATCTGGGGGAAGCAACACTCTTATTATGAGGAGAAGCTTGCGCGGGGGCCGATGACGAAGGAAGAAGCGGGTGTCTTCATTATGAACGATGTCGTTGGCGGCGTACATCGGGTGGATCCGAAAATGATCGCGTCGGTAAAGCGCGTGCTCGCGCGCGAGCTCGTGTCTTGGAGCCAGCTCGGCTCCGCAGCAGTTCTGGGCGCCGCTGTCGCAACCTATGCGATAAAAAAGATTGCGCTCAATGACGCAGGGGAGAAGGACATCCGTATGTGGATCAGTCCCGAAGGCATGGAGATGGGTTCGCACGCTGCCTGATACCATGCTCGGATTCAACAGCACCGCAGGCGATATCACTTCCATAGAACGATTAAAAGAATTTGATGACCACGCGCTTGTCTCCTGTGCGCTCGACGAGCGTTCCGGCTTGGTGAGTGTCATCGCGCTACACCGCGCGAATCCCGCCGTGCCGTCCTTTGGCGCGACGCGTTTCTGGCACTACGCATCTTCGCTTGAAGGAGTGAAGGATGCTTTGCGTCTTGCGCGGCTGATGTCGTATAAGGCGGCACTTGCCGGACTTGAGTGCGGCGGCGCAAAGGGTGTTATCTTCGCCGAACGCGATCCGCACAAGACTATCGGGACCACCCGGGAAAAGCTCCTTGAGGCGTATGCGGCGCGCGTAAATCTGCTCGGCGGACGGTTCGTCACGGGTACGGACGTCGGGGTAACTCAACAAGATTTGGATACCATGCGTCGAGTAAGTCGCCACCTCATCGGTTTCAATAACAATTCAACCGAGTTTACCGCCATCAGCGTCTTTGAAAGCATAAAGGCGGCGCTTATAGAGGTATTCGGTTCTCCGGAGCTCACGGGCCGCTCTTTTGCGATTCAGGGACTCGGGAAGGTGGGAGGAGGGATCCTCGCGCGCCTGTATGATCTCGTGGGCACGAGCGGAACAATTTTCGTCTCCGATATCGATCCAGAATGCGTTGAGGAAGTGAAGAGAAAATACCCCCGTGTTACGGCCGTATCTCCCACCACCATTGATCGTCAGGAAGTAGATGTCTTCGTACCGTGCGCACTTTCGGGCGCGGTGAATCGCCGGAATGCAGGAACCCTTGCGGTAAAGATAGTCGCAGGCGGCGCGAACAACCAGCTTGAGAGTGAGACGGTTGGCGATACGCTCCATGCACGCAAGATCTTATACGCGCCTGACTATGTTGCGAATGCCGGCGGGCTCGTTGCTGTGTTTGACGAGTATAAGCATCCATCCTACGACCGCGCGCGGGTTGAAAAGGCGGTGATGAGTATCCCTGAGACGCTGCGGAAGATATTTGCCGAGAGTCGCGCTGAGAATGTCGCGCCGAACCGAGTCGCAAATACAATGGCCGAACGCATCTTCAACGGCTATACTACGCGAAAGATATGAAGCCATCGCCGACCGACATCCGTGCACTGGAGATGCCCTCATCGCTCCGCAGTATTGAACGTCTGGAACGCGCGCTCGGGAAAGACCGGGCGGGACTCTGGGAAAAGAGGGGAGTGGAACAGGCACTCACACTTTTCCATGCAATGGCCGAGCGCGTCCCTGCGTACAGGGATTTCTTGAAGAAGCAGAAAATCAGTCCAGAGTCAGTTCGTTCCATACAGGACTTTGAACAACTCCCGCTCTTGGACAAGGACAATTATCTCCGTGCTTATCCGCTCAAAGATTTGTGCTGGGACGGAGAATTCTCCGAGCGTCCTTGGACCGTCTGCACAACCTCCGGCTCTACTGGGGAACCGTTCTATTTCCCGCACAACAGTGGGCAGGATGCCCAATACGCGCTTCTTGCTGAGCTCTATTTGCGTACCAACTTCCAGATACATAAGAAACGAACGCTCTACATCAATGGGTTCCCGATGGGGGCGTGGATTGGCGGCGTCTTCACCTACAAGGCGGTAACAATGCTTGCGGAGCGCGGAAAGTATCCGCTCAGTATCATCAATCCGGGCATCAACAAATCCGAGATCATCAAGGCAATCAAAAAGCTCGGACATCAATTTGACCAGGTCATCATCGGCAGTTACGGACCATTTCTTAAAGATACGCTGGATGACGGTATTCGCGAGGGCGTTGACTGGAAGGGGTATAACCTCGGATTCATCCTCTCTGCCGAAGGATTCTCCGAGAGCTTCAGAGATTACCTGCTCGAGACTGCAGGGAAGACCGACGATATTGCGGCCACACTCAACCATTACGGCACAGTGGATCTCGGGACGATGTCCTACGAGACCCCGCTTGCTATCCTCGCTCGTCGTCAGGCAATCGCACACCCGGATCTCTACCGGAAGCTCTTTGACGACTCAATCCGTTTGCCGACCTTGACGCAATTCTTCCCGAATCTCTTCTATTTTGAAGAAATTAATCACACACTCGTGTGTTCTGCGGCGGCCGGTCTTCCGCTCGTGCGCTACAATCTCAATGATGTCGGCGGGGTCTATCGCTATGAGGAACTGCTGAATGCCTTTAGTGCGGCAGGCATCGATCTGGAGAAGGGGCTCGCCGACCGAGGACTCGCCCATGCGCACTGGAACCTTCCATTTGTGTATGTCTATGAACGGAATGATTTCACCGTGAGTTTCCATGCGTTCCAGATTTATCCGGCGACTATCCGACGGGCGCTGGAAGACACCACACTCCATGCGGATATTACCGGAAAATTCACGATGTATGTGGAATATGACCGCAACCACAACCAACAGCTTGAAATCAACCTGGAACTGAAGCGGGATGTCGCCGGCACCGATGCGCTAAAGGAGCGCATTACGAAGTTAGTGACCAGCCAATTGCTTAAAGAAAGTTCCGAATACCGCGAGACCTATCGTATGAAAGGGGAGCAGGTGCTCCCGCGCATCATCTTCTGGCCCTATGAGGATGTACGCTTCTTCCGCCCCGGGATAAAACAAAAATGGGTGCAGCGCTAGAGATGCAATGACCGCGATATCTCCAGCTGTAATCCGCGATCTCCTCACCGACGCGTGCCGGGCGCCTTCGGGCGATAATGTGCAGCCGTGGCGCTTCCGGTGGAATGGCTCGTTACTCTCCATTTACAATCTCCCAGGCATTCATAATCCATATCTTGATTTTGAGGAGCGCGGCTCCTACATCGCGCACGGTGCGCTTATAGAGAATCTGTGCATATCCGCGCCGCACTACGGCTACCAAGCATCAGTGGAGATATTTCCCAGCCCGAGTGATACAGACCTTGTTGCGCAGGCGCGCTTCACTGAGTGCGAACCGTATGATGACCCTCTCTATATGGCTATACGAGCGCGTGTGACAAATCATCACCCGTTTAAGAATCGGCCGCTTACCGAGGAAGAGCGCTCTGCATTTGAAGGGTCCGTGGCCTCGCTTTCGGGGATAGAGGTTAGACTTGTAACAGAGCGGAAAGGAATGAGCGAATTAGGGTATGTCGCGAGTCGCGCCGAGATTGTCGTGCTAGAGGACGAACGCGTTGCGGAGCATTTCTTCTCGGGTATGGTATGGACGGAGAAAGAGGAGAAAGCGAAGAGGAGAGGGTTCTACGTGAAGACGCTTGAGTTCAATCCGATTCAGAATCTCCTCTTCTGGCTCGCGAGCAAGCCGACGGTACGAAAGCTCTTCAGCCGCATCGGTCTGCCGCGGTTTATTGCGTATCAAGACGCTCAATTGTATGCGACAGGCTCGGTTGCGGGAGGCATATTGCTCACGGACGAATCTGCGAAGAGCTATCTCACTGCAGGACGGGCGCTGGAGCGCCTGTGGCTCACTGCTACCGCGCTCGGCTTGGCATTTCAGCCGCTCATCGGGATGGTATTCATCGCCTACCGGTCAGAAACCGGTCGGGGAACGCTCTCTCTCGCGCATGCCGCAGAGATGCAGGAGGCGCTTGTCCGGACACGCACGGTTCTCGGCGGGACAGGGAAGATACCAGCGCTTCTTTTTCATGCCGGAGTCGCGCCGGCTCCATCAGTACGTACATCGCGCCGCCAACCTGACATCGAATTTGTGTGAGTAGTCAGAATTCTCGCTTGCCGCTCGGTTAGAATAGCTCTATGGGATTGCTCACGAACTTTGACCTCTTCTCAGTCGGTGTGGTTGTTGCGGCAACGGGCGTGCTCGGCTTCACTGTCTACTTCCGCGATCGCGCGAGTATCACGAATCAGACATTTCTCTTCTTCACGGTCATCACCGCGTTCTGGGGGGCATTTACCTATGCCGAGTATCATGTGACGCCCGATTTCGGCCTTTGGTTTCTCCGCTTCTCGCTTTTCTTCGCGGTTTGGCAGGCGTATTCGCTCTACCTCTTCTTCCTGGTTTTCCCCGAGCGCGAGCATCTCTTCCGGCCCGCACATCGCCTCCTCCTCGTTCCGATTGTGGTGACGACTTCCTTGCTAACACTCACCCCTTATGTGCTTGAGCGCGTTACGCAGATTGCTGCGGACGGCACTATTGCCGCGATACAGAACGGGTCGGCCATCTCCTTATTCGGGATGGTCTCGGTCGCGCTCGTGGTCTGGGGATTAGTGATATTTTTCCGCAAGATGCATGCAGTAAAGGGGGACGCCCAGCGTCCCTACGCCGAGATACAGGTCGGGACATTCATCACCTTCGCGCTCATCATTGCATTCAATTTCATCCTGCCGGCGTTCTTCAACGAAGCGAGGTTCGTCACCTATAGTTCAATATTCGTCTTTCCTTTCGTCGCGTTCGCCTCCTACGCTATCCTGCGCGAGCACCTCTTTAATGTAAAAGTGGTTGCAACTGCCACTCTCGTTTTCATTCTCTCCGTCGTCTCTTTCGGCGAGATAATCTTTTCGCAGACGTTCTCGCTCGTTCTCTTCCGCACCAGCGTGCTCGTGCTCGTGCTCGTCTTCGGCATTAATCTCATCCGAAGCGTGATACGAGAGGTTGAACAGCGCGAGAAGATACAGAAGTTGGCGGAAGAGCTTGCGGAAACCAATGAGCGCCAGGAGGGGCTTATCCACTTCATCGGGCACGAAGTGAAGGGATCTCTAGCGAAAGATGCAGGTGTCTTCGCCTCGCTCTCCGAGGGTGATCTTGGAGTGCTCCCGGACACCGCGAAGACCTTCGTAGAGCGGGCGCTTAATGAGACGCGTCAGGGTGCGGATGCCGTCGCGAATATTCTCAAAGCAGCGAACCTGAAGAAGGGAACTGTGGCATATACCAAAGAACCTTTTGATCTGAAAGCACTTGTCGCCGCAGCTGTTGAAAGAGCGAAGCCGCTCGCGGAGAAGAAGGGACTTACACTCTCGTTCGCGCCAGACAGCGAATCCTACCAGATGATTGGCGATAAGGCGCAGATTAACGACCATGTGCTGCGCAACCTCATTGATAACGCAGTCAATTACACCCCGACGGGCTCCATCGCGGTCTCTCTGAAGAAAGAAAATGGGAAGGATGTCTTCACAGTGAAAGACACAGGCGTTGGTATTACCGAAGAAGATAAGAAGAGACTCTTCACAGAAGGTGGTCACGGCAAGGACTCACAGACGATAAATGTGCACTCTACAGGCTACGGGCTCTACATCGCGAAGCGCATCGTGGAGGAGCACAAGGGGACTATCCGCGCCGAGTCAGAAGGCGCAGGGAAGGGCTCCGCGTTTATTGTTGAATTTCCCACTTAGGTCTTGGTGCTGGCGGAAGGACTTGCACCTTCGACCTTGGCTTTATGAATGCCATGCTCTA
>CAYQJR010000030.1:0-7546 GCA_964418065.1 uncultured Candidatus Saccharibacteria bacterium
GTCGCGTACGAGGAACCGTTAGGCTCGAGCGTAGGCGAACGCGAAGTCATTCATACCGAAGTACGGCGACTTCACGCTTGCAAGAGTGTTCTTGGCAAGTTTGGTTGCTCGTTGGATTGTGAGTGTCATACGAGCGTGCACTGCGTCGCACGTGTTTCAAGGTACAGACCGTCAAAGCCGGTCACCCCCAGACAGAACATAATACCATTATGTGCTTTCTGCGACTGACCAGGGCTCGCTTAGCGTTTTATGGCGCGAGCGGCTTCACGATACGCATCACGTTTTTTCAGGTCTTCGCGGCGGTCGGATTTACCCTTGCCGCGGACAATCGCGATGCGCGCCTTCACGAACTTCTTGTTAGTATACACCTCAAGTGGGATAATTGTCAAGCCTTTCTTTGACTCGGCGGCAAGCAGTTCGGCGACCTCCTTCTTCTTTAGGAGAAGACGGCGGGCGCGCTCGGGATCATACCCTTTTACCGTATTGGCACTCTGGTAGGGGGGGACAGTCATACCCACGATAAATGCCTCCCCGCCACGCACCACCACCCGGGCGCCATCAAGCGAGCCGAGTTTGCTGCGGAGCGCCTTCACCTCAGTACCCAAGAGCTCAAGACCCGCCGAGAAGCTCTGGAGCGGGGCATATTTCAAAAACGCCTTTTTATATTCGACTAAGGTCATAGAGAAGAGTATAGTACTTTA
Source organism: uncultured Candidatus Saccharibacteria bacterium (assembly GCA_964418065.1). Lineage (GTDB taxonomy): Bacteria > Patescibacteriota > Minisyncoccia > Phycocordibacterales > Phycocordibacteraceae > C7867-001. Next base: position 702 of record CAYQJR010000030.1, read on the forward strand.
TTATGGCGACTGCCTCTCCGAAAAAGCCGAAAGGTAAGAAGGGTGTCGTGCCGCTACAGCGCGGCTGGCGCGCGCTCTTCGGCGGCCCCTCATTCTTCAGCAATCTCATAACAACTGTGCTCATCTTCCTGCTCCTTATGAGCATCTACTCGCTCGTTGAAGGGTTGAGTAAGCCAGCGGAGGACGTCCCGCTTTCTGTTGTGGCCGCTGATGTTGCAGAAGGGAAGATACGCTCAATAACGGTCAACGGCGATTCGCTGAATCTGATCTACACCGACGAGTCTACTAAGGTCTCGCGCAAAGATCCCTCGGCAGGCCTCCCCGAGACGCTCGCGACCTATGGCGTTACTCCCGAAGAGCTTTCCAAGGTTTCCATTACGATTCAGGGGCAATCAGGATTTCAGTTCTGGTTCCTCACGCTCGCCCCGATCATCTTGCCTCTTTTGTTTGTCGCCGCCTTCTTCTGGATTATTTCGCGGCAGGTGCGGGGAGCGGGAATGCAGGCATTTAGCTTCGGCCAATCAAAGGCGCGGGTGATTGATCCCGCCGACTCCTCTCAGCGGGTTACCTTCGCGGATGTTGCCGGCGCGCGCGAGGCGAAAGAGGAGTTGCTGGAGATTGTTGATTTCCTTAAAAATCCGAAAAAGTTCCTTGATATCGGCGCACGCATCCCGAAGGGCATTATCCTGATGGGCGCTCCCGGCACCGGCAAGACCTTGCTTGCGCGCGCGGTAGCGGGGGAGGCAGGCGTTCCGTTCTTCTCAATCTCGGGGTCTGAATTCGTAGAGATGTTTGTGGGAGTGGGGGCCTCCCGGGTCCGCGACCTCTTCCAGCTCGCGAAGAAGGCGGCACCCGCCATTATCTTCGTTGATGAGATTGATGCTGTCGGACGCGTCCGCGGGGCCGGTGTCGGCGGAGGAAACGACGAGCGTGAGCAGACGCTGAACCAGATTCTCGTGGAGATGGACGGCTTTGAGCCGACCGAGAAGGTCGTCGTGATGGCGGCGACGAACCGACCCGACGTGCTTGATCCTGCGCTCCTGCGTCCCGGGCGTTTTGACCGGCGCGTGACGATAGACCTGCCGGACCGCCGCGACCGCGAAGAAATCCTCAAGATTCACGCACGGGCGAAGCCGCTCGGTCCTGATGTCGCGCTCGCGGTCATTGCCGAGCGTACGCCCGGCTTCTCGGGCGCGGAGCTCTACTCGCTTATGAATGAAGGAGCGATTCTCGCGGCGCGCGAGGACCGCAAGGAAGTCACGCAGTACGACCTCATCCGCTCAATAGAGAAGGTAATGCTCGGCCCGGAGCGAAAGAGTCATCTGCTCTCAAAGAAAGAAAAGGAGCTCACGAGTTATCACGAGGCTGGTCACGCACTCGTCTCTTCGGTGCTTCCGAACGCCGACCCTGTGCACAAAATTTCAATCATCAGTCGCGGGCGCGCGGCAGGGTACACGCTTAAGCTCCCCTTTGAAGACCGGAAGATGCAGTCCAAGAAGCAATTTCTTGACGATATCGCCGCAACCTTAGGCGGGTACGTCGCCGAGGAGATGCTGTTTGATGATGTTACGACCGGCCCTTCAAACGATTTGATGGTGATTACGGCGCTTGCGCGCGATATGGTCTCGCGCTACGGGATGAGCGACAAGCTGGGCCCAATCGCCTTTGGCGAGCGCGCTATGGGGAACGAGCCGTACTCGGAGCGCATCGCGGGAGAAATAGACACTGAAGTCTCGCGGATTATCGAAGAAGCGCGGGCGCGCGCCACAGCGGTCATTACGACACATCGCAAAGCGCTTGACGCGATAGCCAAGGAGCTTATGGAGAAGGAGACGGTGGAACGAGCCGAATTTGAAAAGATTCTTATCGCAAACGGCATCACGCCCAAATCAAAGGAAGAAGAAGGCATTGTTATCGGACCGGAGAAATAAAATCATAAAGCCCAGCTGTCGCCGGGCTTTGGAGGCCTCTCTTCCTCTGTGAGATGGAGTTACCGCGAAGCGGATGTGTCCTGCTTGGGCGGGTCAATCGGCCTCGCTTCGCCGCGTTCCACGTGCTTCCGTGCGGCCTCCGGCGAAACCCATGTCTGCCCGCCAGCCTCGAATTTCATGTACACGTGGTCCGGGTTGGGCGACAAAGGCTGAGGAGCACTCTTATTCATGCTCATGCGTAATTTCCCCCTATAGAGACACTACAGTTAGACAGACCAAAAACTCAAAACATCCTAGCATTCTCTCGTGCCGAGGACAAGATATCTTTCCTCATTCTTGGGTACAACTCTTGTGGGCGTGCCTGGACTCGAACCAGGAGCCGCCGAGGTATAAGCTCGGTGCTCTAACCATTGAGCTACACGCCCGAAGTGAGGCAAACAACGAGTGTCCGCAATCGTTGTTTCGCCGAACGAGGGTGTGTACGCCTACGTACACGCCCTTAGTGTGTACTCTAACGCACGGTTACTCCAAATGCATCTCTTTCTCGGCAGTGGAAGAACGCAGAGCGAGCTCGGGATGGTGTGCGAGCTCGGGGTCGCTCGCGACGAGACGCGCGGCTTCGGTGCGCGCGGCCTCAACGAGCTTGATGTTCTTGAGCGCCTCCATCGCGATGTCCGAGACGCCCCACTGCCGCGCGCCCGCGAGCTCGCCTGCACCGCGAAGTGCGAGGTCGTATTCAGCGAGCTCAAAGCCGTTTTGTGCCGTGGTAAACGCTTTCATCCGTGCGCGCGTCGTCTCGCCAAGCGATTCGGGGAGCGCGAAGCAGTACGATTGATGCGTGGAGCGGATGACGCGGCCGCGCAACTGATGCAGCTGCGCGAGCCCGAAGCGCTCCGCGCCCTCAATCAGGATAACGGCGGCATTTGGTACGTTCACCCCCACCTCCACCACCGAGGTTGCAACAAGAATATCGATCTCGCCATTCTCAAATTGCTTCATTACCTCTTCTTTCTCCGACGGCTTCATTTTGCTGTGAAGGATGTCTATCGCCGCATCCTTAAAAATGTCTTTCTTGAGCCGTTCCGCCTCCGCCTTGACTGACCTAGCTTGAAGCGCGAGCTCTTTTGCAGGGTCCGGCTCATTAATGCGCGGGCAGATAACATACGCCTGATGACCGAGCGCGAGCTCCTCCCGTACGCGCGCATAGGCCCTCTCTCGCTCTTTTGGTCCGAGTACGAGGGTGATGACCGCCTTTCTTCCCACGGGCATTTCGTCAAGAAGCGTCAGGTCCAGGTCGCCATAGATAGTGAGTGCGAGTGTGCGGGGGATAGGAGTTGCTGTCATTGAGAGGAGATGCGGTGCGACCTCGCTCTTCATCGCGAGTTTCTGGCGGTGTACCGTGCCGAAGCGGTGCTGTTCATCAATAATGGCGTAAGCAAAGTATTTGAATGAGAGCGATTTCTCCACGAGCGTGTGCGTGCCGATGACAATCGGTATTTCGCCGTTTGCAACCATTTTCTTAAATGCCGCCTTAGAGAGCTTCACCGACTCCTCATAGCGGATTTTTGAAGGGAATTTACGGCATTCGCTTCCCGTGATAAGTCCGATAGGGATGGGGTGATGGCGGAAGTAAGAGACGAAGGTAGAGAAATGCTGTTTCGCGAGGATTTCTGTCGGGCAGAGGTAAGCGACTTGGAGCGTGCCGGCGATTCTTCCCTTGGGGAGCGAGGTGGCGACGAGGTATGCAGTCGCGGCGGCAACTGCGGTCTTCCCGCTCCCGACATCGCCTTCAAGAAGGCGCAACATCGGATGCGGCCTCTGAAAGTCGCCGACAATAGCGTCAATGGCATGCAACTGCGCGGCAGTTGCAGGGAAGGGGAATGACGCAACGAATTCCTTGAGCGCCTGCCGGTCTACGACAACGGAGAGCGCCCGTTCGGCGCGCAGAGAGTTCCGCCGCCTCTGCATTACTATCTGGAGCGAGAACACTTCTTCGAAGGCGAAGCGCTTGCGCGCGGCGGTTGCATCCGTAAGCCGCTTGGGCGCGTGCACGAACACGAGCGCGGAGGAGAGCGAAGGCAACTTATAGCGCACGAGGATATCTTCCGGAATCGGGTCGGATATATATTCATGTGCTTTCGCTTCAAACATTTTTTTCACTGCATGCAAGAACCAGAGGGAAGAAATACCCTGACTCTCCGGATATACCGGATAGAGTTCCTCTCCCGACTCCGGAGCGCCTTTGGCGAAGAGCGAATCGTGCATGTCCTCGGGTGTAACGGGCGTCGTATCGATTGCGGGGTTGGCGAGATACATTTTCGCCCCTGCCCCCGCTACCTTCCCGCTCACCTTCACCACCATGCCGTCGCGAAGGGACTTCGCGATGTACGGCTGGCTGAACCACATCATCTTGATCTTCCCAGACGCGTCTTCAAGGTACGCCTCGGCGATGGGCCGCCGGCTCTTCCAGGTCTTCCTGATGTCAGGTTTGCGCACAGTGCCATAGAGCGTCACTTCGGCGCCGGCGGAGACGCCGGCGATTGTCCCCGTTCTCCCCGCGCTCTCGTAGCGCGCTGGGAAGTGGTAGAGCAGGTCGCGGATAGTATGTATGCCCAGTTTGCGAAGCGCCCGTTTCTGCTCCGGCTTCAGCCGTGTGAAGTGCTTTTCAACGGCATCGTCTGGATTCATGGATGTAGTATACTAGGGTCATATGACCACTATACTCATCATTCTTAGCGTTCTTGCCGTTATCGTGCTGTGGGTGATATTCGCCTATAACCAGCTGGTTACCCTTGTTAATCAAGCTAAGGAAGCTTGGTCCGATATCCAGGTGCAGCTTAAGCGGCGCTATGACCTCATCCCGAATCTTGTTGAAACGGTGAAGGGATATGCCACGCACGAATCAAGCGCATTTGAGAATGTGACCAAAGCGCGCGCAGCTGCGATGGGTGCGGCTGGTACCGCGGGCAAAGCGCAGGCGGAAAACATGCTCACTGGCGCACTCAAATCGCTTTTTGCCGTCTCCGAAGCGTATCCGGATCTCAAGGCGAATCAGAACTTCCTACAACTTCAGAAGGAACTTGCTGATACGGAAGACAAGATTCAGGCTTCCCGGCGCTTCTATAACACGACCGTGATGGCACTCAACACAGCGGAGCAAACATTCCCGGGCAACCTCGTCGCTTCCTCCTTCGGCTTCAAGCCGATGGACCTCTTTGAGCTCGCGGCCTCCGACGCCGCAGCGGCCGAACCGGTGAAGGTGCAGTTTTAAGCGAATTATGAGTGAGCGTCCGAAATTTGAACAGCCGACGACCCTCGAAGAAGAGCATGGTCTCGTTCTTGAGCGGAGCAAGTATTTGCTCGAACACATTACGAGTCAAGACAAGGAGCTTGAGAAAGCGAAAGAAATAAATGGCATTGATCACCTGACGGGAGCGAGGAATCGGCAGGAGTTTGACCGCGAACTTTCCACGTCTCTTAAAATGATACGGGGCGAATTAGTGGAGAAACGTTTGCACGGTGCCGAAACTCCACAGGAAATCTCGCTTATCCTTCTGGACGCCGATTATTTCAAGAATATCAATGATACGTATGGTCATCCTGCAGGTGACGAGGTACTGAAGGAAATAGCCCGCACGCTTCGGGAGTCCATCCGCGATGTTGATATCGCTGCACGCTGGGGCGGAGAAGAGTTCGCCGTGCTTCTCAAGGGCGCGGATCTGAAGCTTGCCGTGCGCAAAGCCGAAGAGCTTCGTGAGAAAATAGCGCAACTCTCGTTTAAGGACTATAGCGGCATGAAAGTGACAGCGAGTTTCGGAGTCACTTCTTCCAAGATCAGCACCAATGAGCAAGAACTTATGAAATTGGTAGATGATGCGCTGTATCTGGCAAAAAAGAGAGGTCGCAATCGGGTTGAAGCACAGAGCGGAGCATGAATCTCTACGAACAGCGCTCGAGCAATATCCGCCGCACCTGGACGCTTGTTCTCGGCTTCCTCGTTGTTGTTATCGCCGTCGGGTATGCGATTTCATGGTATTACGGCAACCCTGCCATTCTCTATATTGCCGTGATGATTGCGGTACTGACGAACTTTTATGCGTACTGGTTCTCTGATAAGCTCGTACTCTCGTTGAATCGTGCGCGGCTGGCAACCCGCGAAGAGTTCTTTGACCTCTATACGGTTACCGAGAATCTCGCTATTACCGCCGGGCTACCGAAGCCGAAGCTCTATGTGATTGACGACCCCGCGCCAAACGCGTTTGCCACCGGCCGCGACGAACAGCATGCGGTCGTGTGTGCGACTACCGGCCTCCTCGCATTGCTCACCAGACCGGAGCTTGAGGGAGTGATTGCGCACGAGCTCTCCCATATCAAGAACCGCGACATACTGGTGATGACGGTCGCTGTGGTCCTCGCCGGATTCGTAGCGATAGTAGCGGATATATTCCTCCGCATGTCGTTTTATGGCGGTGGAAACAGGGAGCGCGGCGGAGGGAATGCCATTGTACTCGTCCTCGGCGTCATCGGCATCATACTTGCGCCGCTTGCCGCCCGGCTCATTCAGTTTGCCATTTCGCGGAGACGCGAGCATCTCGCCGACGCTTCAGGCGCGCTCCTCACGCGGTATCCCGAGGGGCTCGCCTCTGCTCTCCGGAAAATAAGTTCGCAGAATGTCCCGATGCGCCACGCAAGCCACGCAACGGCGCACCTCTTCATTGACGAACCGTTCGGGAAACCCGAAGGTGGGAGGTTAGCGTGGCTCCAGCGGCTGTTCTCCACCCATCCGCCGGTTGAAGATCGCATCAAAGCGCTCCTCGCTTCAGAGGCGCAATAAAGAATTATCTGGTATAAGTTTCAATACGGAGGCGTCGCATAGTGGTCTAGTGCACCGCCTTGGAAAGGCGGCAGGCTCGA
>CAYQJR010000031.1:0-6268 GCA_964418065.1 uncultured Candidatus Saccharibacteria bacterium
CGCACTCAGACACGAAGTCAAAGAAGGCTTCGGCGAGGCCGGGCTCGCGTGCAAGCAATGCCGCAATCTTTGTGCGCATCTCTTCCGGTATCGCCTGTGTGTCCTCAACGAGAAGCTCGGCCTCCTCAAGTGCCGCTTCCAGTATCGGTACGAGATTCTTCGCATGCTCGCGCTTCGCGAGCATGGGGAAGACTCCTCCGTACTGCTGGTGCGTCGCAACCTGTGAGAGGAGCGCGTTCCCGAGCACGGTGAATCGCGCGTTCCCCTCGTCTCCTGCGCACTCAAGAATCGCTATTGCCGTCTCGTCGCAGGAGGTCTCAATCGAGAGAATTCGCATAGCGCTATTCTTCTATTTCTGTCCAGGGCATGGTAACGCCGTTTCGGATGAAGAAGCCAGATGCAGCAGGATGCCCGCCCCCATTGAATTTTGCAGCAATTTTGGTGACGTCAACGGTCTCGTCGCTCCTGATTGAAACGGCAAAGCCGTCCGGATGTGCAGTGACGACAAGCGCAATCGGCGGGAGCTTTTCATACAAAGCATGAGCTACTTGAGAACGCATGCTACCGTGCGTAGTCGCGAAGTAACAGGTGTACCCTTCGAAACTCACTTTCTTCGCAGCGTTAACAGAATGCTCTACCAGCGAATCAAAGTATTCCTGATAGTGCTTCGCAATCGCGAGAATCTTCTCAAACGTTTTTGGATTCTCTATGGCGGTTATCAGCGTATCCCAGACTTGGAAATCACGGCGCTGGATGGAAAGATACGCGTTTATTTCTGCAGCATACGGTAGCCGATAGGTATACAGGTCGATATCCTCAATGTATTGAAGCATGAGGGGCACGGGTTCAGTCGGGTGGAAATACGACCAAGCAATCGTTGCACCAGAGCGTTTAGGGTCAAAGATATGTTCCGGCACGCTCTCAACCCTGCTTCTCGAGCTGGCATGGTGGTCAAGAACTACGAACCGCTTTGTCTCAGCCTTAAGCTGATCAATTTCTCCTTGCAGCTCGTAGCAGAAGTCAATCATAAAGACTTCTCGTCCTGCAAGATTGGAAACGAGCGGTTCGCCGTAGCCCACTGGGATGTATTCGGCCATATCGCCGTACTTCTTCCACGCGGCATACGCTGCACTAAACCCGTCAGGACAATTCTTATGATATAGAACAACTATCTGTTTATCAGCCATGTTTGTATCTTAGCGCACAAAGCGCGTGTAGATGCCGGCGGGGACGACGCGGTCTGACGCTGTCTCCTTAATGGAGAGTTCGCCGCTCTCGCCATCCACCTGCCCGAAGACGCCCTCAACCGCCTGGGCGAAGGAGCGCGGGGCGTAGCCGGCGGCGTAGCCGCTCACAAGCAGAAATGACCCCGCCTTCTCCGAGAGGATTTTCTTCAGCAACGCGAGGAGGGCAGGGAAATCTTCTTCTATCTTCCAGACCTCACCCTTGGCACCGCGGCCAAAGGCCGGCGGGTCAAGGACGATGCCGTCGTACTGCGCTTCGCGCCGCACCTCGCGCTTCACAAACGCGAGCGCATCGTCCAGTATCCAGCGGATACGGTCCTCAGGAATCTTGGAGAGGCGCGCGTTCTCGTGTGCCCAATCCAGCGATTGTTTAGACGCATCCACATGCGTCAGTGAGGCGCCGCCTTTCGCGGCGGCAATGGTGGCGGCGCCCGTGTAGCCGAAGAGATTCAACACTTTCATTTCGGGGCGCACGTGCGCCGTAATCCATTCCCAGTTCGGCGCTTGTTCAGGGAAGATGCCGGTGTGCTTGAAGCCCGTGAGGCGCGCGATGAGCGGGAGCCCTGTCCGCACGACGACCCATGATTCGGGCACGGCCTTCTTCACCGTCCACGAGCCCTTCTTATCGTGGAAGGAGAATGTCGCGTGCGCGCTCTCCCAGAGCTCTGGGCGCTGTTTCTCCCACAGCGCTTGGGTCTCGGGGCGCGCGAGGACAACAGCGCCGAAGCGCTCCAACTTCATATTCTCTCCTGAATCTAGGAGCTCGTAGTCGCCGCACGATGTCGCAACGAGGTCTCGGTCTTTCATAGCGCTTCGGGGTGCTTCTTGGACCACTCGTAGAAGACGACCGCCGCGGAGACGGCCGCGTTTAAGGACTCGGTGCGCTTGTTCATCGGGATAGAGAGCGTCACATCGCAGGCCTGCATCGTCTTCTCGCGTATGCCGGCGCCCTCGTTGCCGACGACAAACGCGCTCGGCGCGTCAAACGCTTCAGCGCTAAGCGCTGTCTGCCCGTCCATCGCGAGGCCGTACACCCAGAAGCCCTTCTCCTTCAGTATCTTAAGGGTGTTGTTCACGTTACCGATAGAGACGAGCGGGATACGGAACACCATCCCCGCAGAGGTCTTCACCACCGCACCGGTGACGCCCGCCTGATTGTGTTCGGGAATAAGCACGCCCGCGAGCCCGAACGCCGCGGCAGAGCGGATGATAGCGCCGACATTGTGCGGGTCCTGCACCTCGCCGAGGACGACTACCGCCGGATTCTTCTTCACATCAAGCGTCTCTAGGAAGGTGGCAAGCGGTACGAGTAGCGATGTGGGATTCATCGTCGCGATAACGCCCTGATGCGTGGCGTCTCTGCCCACGAGCCCCTTCTCCGAGCCGCGCGAGAGCTCGGCAGTCGGGATGGCGTGCTTCGCAAGGAGCTCGCGCAGTTCCGCGTCGTGGATGTCGGGGGAGAGGAAGACCTTCCGGATAATCTTGGGCGCGTTTAGAAGCGCCTCCTTAAGAGCGTGCTTGCCATACATATAGACCTTGCCCTGCGCGGGCGTGTGCCGTTTCTTAGGTCGCATTACGCCTAATTATAGCACAAAATCAAGGTTTTGTGCGGAATTTACAAAGCACCTCTTATAATCGACAGCGTCTTCTCGCCTGAGGCATTGTAAAACTCCTCTGCTTTGATATGCAGGTGCGCAAGCTCACGATATTGAGCACAGCGTTCTTTTAAGAGGGTCGGGTATGAACGGCGGAGTGCAGCTTCTTCAGATTCTCCCGGCTGTCTCGTGAAGTGTCCGTGCCACGCAAGCGGCTTTGGTTCTTTGAAGAAACGCTCAACCAACTGAGCGAGAGAGTCTTCTCCCACATCCAGGTGCACCACAAGAGTATTCTCGCGAAGGTTCGCAAGGGTCTCGGGCTTGGAGTAAATGACACTCCCAGTGGTATCAAAGACAAGGTTTCTTCCCGGCGAAGCCAGAGCAGCGTTTCCTGTGAACTCGTCTTCAAATTCTAAATATCTTTGTTCGCGTTCTTTATATCCCTCACTCGTTGGATATCCAAGCCATGAAGAGATTCCTTTCTGATCTTTAAACCCAAGCGCCTTCTGGATGTCATCGTCAACCTGATACCAGAAGAAATCATTGTCGTTCTCCAATATTTTGGCGCGGTAACTCTTGCCTGCGTTCGACATGCCGACAAATGCGAGACGCAGGGTGCGATTCGCGACATGGGTATCGAATTCCTGAGGGGTGAGAAGCGAGGAGGGCATGTATGGTGCGCGGTGTAGGACTTGAACCTACGACCCTCTCGACGTCAACGAGATGCTCTACCAACTGAGCTAACCGCGCATTTCGCGACTATATCATATTTCATAATATATGACCCAGACGGCGGCAAATTCTTATTTCCCATCGTATGCTTCTTGTAATTTCGCCAGGTCAAGCTTCTTCATCGGTAGGAGTGCCTGCGTGAGGCGGTCAATCTGCTCGCGCGTGCCCTCGCGCAACATCTCATCCATTCTGCGCGGGACAATCTGCCACGAGACGCCGTAGGCATCCTTGAGCCAGCCGCATTGCTCAGATTCAGGAACTGCAGAAAGCGCTTCCCAATAGTAATCAAGCTCCGCCTGATCTTCGCACCCCACCATGAAAGAGATAGCCTCGTTGAAGTCAAAGCCGTGCGTTCCTCCGCCATCCATCGCGGCGAACCAGGTATCAAACAATTTGAAATCGGTGAACATGACCGCCCCTTCCTTGTTAGGTCCCGCGCCCGCAGGGTACTTGGCCATAGTGCCGCGCTTTGAGCCTTTGAAAACAGAGAGATAGAATTCAGACGCTTCTTCGGCCCTGCCGTATTTGCCGTCAACAAAGAGCATCGCGGGGACAATCGGTGGACGCTCCTCGCCGGCAGGTTTTGTGAGGATGAGTTGCCAAGAAAGGCCGTACTTGTCCTGTATCCAGCCGTAGTGCTCGCTAAACGGATAGGTATCAAGCGGCATAAGCGCCTTACCTCCTTCTGACAGTTTCTCCCACAGCGCGTCTAGATTCGCGCGGGCACTCTTATCCTTGCTCGGATCGAAATTTACAAAGAATGATACTGACGGATTGAATTTGAACAACGGCCCCGCGCTAATGGCCATAAACGCCTGGCCCATGAGATTGAACGAGACCAGATCGCAGTCGCCCGAAGGAGTGTCGTGTAGCGTCGTTATATTTGTTATTTTTGAGTCAGGGAAGAGGGAAGTATAAAACTCGGCCGCCTCCTTGGCCTCCTTATCGAACCAGAGATGTGGAGTTATTTTTTGCATAAGTATTTACATTTTCGGCATTTGCAGACATTCCATAATCTCAACCGACTCTCCGGGGAACATCGTAAAATGCGGATGATTAATAAATAGTTTTGCGGCATCCTCGTGCGACTCGGCCTGAACAACCGTATATCCCGTCAAATCGTTCTTGGTATCCGAGATGCCGTTCTTGTCTATGCGCTTGGTCTTGCCGAGCGGAGCGCCGTTGTCAACGATTGAGGCCTTGTTATTCTCTCCCCATTTCATCCACGCTTCCATCCCGGCCTTCTCCACCTCCTCGCGGTCGCCTCTCGCCTTCCACGCAGCGAAGGTCTCGGGAGAGGTAGAACCCAGATATACGGCCATAAATTTTTTCATAGTGATTTGGTTAGATACCTATTCTACCAAATCGCCTTATTTATGAGCCGATTTGAGGCCTCTTTCTGCTTTTGACGACGCCTACAATACCGGCAATGACCGCGATGAGTCCGAGCAGTTGCCCTCCAGGGCTATCATCCATCTCGCCGTACACAATCATGAACGCGCCAGCTGTTATCGCGAGGATTGAGTATAGGAGTCTAGTTATATTCATAGGGTATTCATACGATAGCGATTAAGGGGCGAATGTGAGCCACGGCGGTTGGACGATAAGCCGGTACACAAGCTCTCCAGCCAGAAATATAGGCGGCGGGCAATCCTCTTCAGGGACTATGCAGGCATAGTGAATCTTGGTTGACACGTACTGGAGAGCATAGAAGCACATGAGCGCGGCGAGCGTTATCCCTGCAATCTTCATATACATCGATTCGACATGTACTCAACTATAACGCCCCGAGTACAGCGTTGGTTACTTTGTGACCCAAATTAGTCAGAATTGGAAGCAGTTGGTGCAAGAACTGTATCAATGGCAGGAGCTCGGGAGGATTTTGAAGACAGCGCCAAAGTCCTAACTTGTTTTATGGCGGCGCTTCATTTCCCGAACGGAATTTCTAATTATTGTGCTCAATGTTGATGTGTGTATATCGGATAACTTTCTTATATAGATACAAGAACCGGACGACAACTTGTATCTACCAAGTTTTTTAAGGAGCAAACCATAGCTCTTGAATCCTGGCATAATGTAGACAGTGAGATTGGCTTTACGCGGAGAGAAGCCGGTAAGTGGCCAATCGCCCTCCTGAGTCGAGCGTTCGGATTTGTAGTGGTATGAGCCATAACCCACGATACTAGTTCCCCACATCATGGGCTTCATGCCAGTCGCTTTTTTGAAAATCACCAGTAACCTCTTAGCATCTTTTCTCTTCTGCGGATCTTTTACCGCTTTAATAAACCCAGATACACTCGATTTGTTTTTGACAGTTTTCAGTTCGGCCATAATAGGATTGTACACAAAAACCTTGTGACCCTACCGGGAATCGAACCCGGATTAACGGCTTGAAAAGCCGGCGTCCTAACCGTTAGACGATAGGGCCTCGCTTCGCTCGGCCATACACTCTTCGCCTCTCTCGGAACAGACGAAATTCCGTCTGTCCGCTCGTTCGGCTTGATTGTAGGGCTTCAGATAAAACTTATCATTTCCGCGCCAAAATGCTAGGATACCCAGCACTGGAGACGTGGCAGAGTGGTCGAATGCACTGGTTTCGAAAACCAGCAGGGGCGAAAGCTCCTCAGAGGTTCGAATCCTCTCGTCTCCGCCAGATTTCCAAGTTTGAACCTTAGTGTTTGCAACGTGTTTTGACCC
>CAYQJR010000032.1:0-6246 GCA_964418065.1 uncultured Candidatus Saccharibacteria bacterium
TTCGTGTCTGAGTGCGAGCCGCCCGCGATAGACACTATCGCCGTCACAGCCGGCCCCGGTCTGGAACCCGCGCTCTGGGTCGGGATTAATTTCGCGAAGGCGCTCGCGCTCCTCTGGGAGAAGCCGATTATCGCAGTCAATCATATGGAAGGACATTTTCTCTCCGCGCTTGCTTCACCGCAAGGTGACACCTTGCAGATTAAAGATACGAGATTTCCGGTGCTCGCGCTCCTCATCTCCGGCGGACACACCGAGCTCGTATTGATGAAGAAGTGGCTTGAGTACGAACTCATAGGCCAGACACGCGACGACGCTGTCGGCGAGGCGTACGACAAGGTCGCGCGGATGCTCTCCCTTCCCTACCCGGGCGGCCCCGAAATATCGCGCCTCGCAGAGCAGTCTCGAGCGGCGTATGACCAGACTGCCGTATTTGGGTCTGGGAATACGCCGCTCGGACTGCGATTACCGCGACCAATGATTAATGAGCAGAGTTGTGATTTCTCCTTCGCCGGACTTAAGACTGCAGTGTTATATCTACTGAAAGACAAACCAGAGCTGACTATTGAAGAGAAGAAACACCTCGCACACGAATTTGAAAATGCTGTTGCCGAAGTGCTGTGGAAGAAGACTGCGCGAGCAATTGAAGAAACGGGAACCCGTACTCTCGTTATCGGCGGCGGCGTCTCGGCCAATACTCACATCCGTCGTACCTTCACCGAGAAGATGCGTAGCGACTACCCCGATGTAACGCTGTGCATCCCTCCGGCTTCGCTCACGGGCGACAACGCCATTATGATCGGCATCGCCGGCTTCTACCGCGCGCTCCGCGCTGATCTCCCGCACGCAGACTCCATTACAGCCAACGGTAACCGCACGCTGGCATAAAAGACAGGAGGGCGCTTATTTGCTATATTTTTAAGCAATGCCCGAGAAATTCCTAAAGCCCTATGATGCGGGTACTACCGAGTCCCGCATCTATGCAGAATGGGAGAAGAGCGGCTTGTTCAACCCTGATGAATGCGTGAAGCAGGGTGTCACGCCGCCAGACGCCCCGCCCTATTCCATCGTGCTTCCGCCGCCGAATGTCACGGGCCGGCTCCACATGGGCCACGCGCTTATGCTCGCGGTGGAGGATATTTTCATCCGCTATAAGCGTATGCGCGGCTTCCGCACCCTCTGGGTCCCCGGTACCGACCACGCCGCCATCGCCACCCAATCGGTCGTGGAGAAGCAGATCAAGAAGGACGAGAATAAGAATCGCCACGACCTCGGCCGCGAGGAGCTACTGAAGCGTATCGGCACTTTCGCCGTCGAGAGCCATGACACGATTGTGAGCCAACTGAAGACGATGGGCGCCTCGCTTGATTGGTCGCGCGAGGCCTTCACGCTTGACGAGACGCGGACGCACGCTGTGCGGAAGATATTTAAGGACATGTATGACGCCGGTCTTATCTATCGCGGCCACCGCATAGTGAACTGGGACCCGAAGGGTCAGACCACCATCTCTGATGATGAGATAGTGTATCAAGAGGAGAAGACCACCTTTTATTACCTCAAGTATGGGCCGTTCACCATAGGCACTGCCCGCCCGGAGACGAAATTCGGCGATAAGTATGTGGTGATGCATCCTGCTGACAAGCGGTATGCGAACTGGAAGGACGGCGAGAAAATAGAACTTGAATGGATCAACGGCCCCATCACCGCGACGATAGTGAAGGACGAGTCTATTGATATGGAATTCGGTACGGGCGTGATGACCATCACTCCGTGGCACAGCACGGCTGACTTTGATATTGCCGAGCGGCACGGTCTGGATAAAGAACAGATTATTAACGAGCGCGGTAAGCTCCTCCCTATTGCTGGAGAGTTCGTCGGGATGAAGATTGGCGAGGCGCGTGCGAAGATAGTAGAGAAACTGCGCGAGAAAGGGCTTCTGGTGAAGGAGGAGCCCTACACGCACAATATCGCGACCGCGGAGCGCACCAGCGGGATTATTGAACCCCAGATTAAACTCCAGTGGTTTGTAGAGGTCAATAAGAAAATCTCCGGTCGCGACAAGACACTTAAGGAGCTGATGCTGGAGCCCGTGCGCTCCGGAGAAATCAAAATCGTCCCCGAGCACTTTGAGAAGACCTACTTCCACTGGATAGAGAATCTGCGCGACTGGTGTATCAGCCGGCAGATCTGGTACGGACATCGCATCCCCGTCTGGTACCGAGGCGAGGAAATATCGGTGGGCATTGAGCCGAAGGAGTCGGGATGGACGCAGGACGAGGATACGCTTGATACCTGGTTCTCCTCGGGTCTCTGGACCTTCTCTACGCTCGGCTGGCCCGAGCAGACGGATGACCTGAAGAATTACCACCCGACCGACCTTCTGGAAACGGGATACGACATCCTCTTCTTCTGGATTGCGCGGATGATTCTGATGACTGAATTTGCTCTCAATACGATTCCCTTCAAGACCGTGTACCTCCACGGACTAGTGCGCGATGCGCAGGGAAGAAAGATGAGCAAGTCGCTCGGGAATAATCTGGACCCGCTTGATATCGCCGCGAAGTTCGGCGCGGACGCCGCACGGATGGCGCTCGTGGTCGGCAACACGCCGGGCACCGATATGCGCATGAGCGAAGATAAGATAAAGGGCTACAAGCACTTCGCGAACAAGCTCTGGAACATCGCACGTTTCATATTCGAGAATACGCAAGGCGCGTCTGCCACCCCGCTCACGCCTAGCGACGCACAGCTCGCTGCAGATCTAGACGCGCTCGCAAAAGACATTACTGATGACATAGAGAATCACCGGGTGTATCTGGCTGCCGAAAAGATATATCACTATGTATGGCACACCCTTGCAGACAAGGTTATTGAAGAATCAAAACCTATCCTCGCAGGCACAAACGAGAAGGCGAAACAATCCCGCTCTGCCCTGCTCCTCTCTCTGCTTACCCAGTCCCTGAAACTTCTCCACCCTTTCATGCCGTTTGTGACCGAAGAGATATGGCAGTCTATGCCGACTAAGGACGCGAAGTTCCTGATGGTCGCGCGCTGGCCGGAGCCGGCAAAATGAAAAAGGGGGTTGAATTGGCCTAGCGGCCGGAGCGCTCCCTTTTTCGTTTGACCGGCGGAGGCCTGCTACAATACAAGAGTGACCTCAACCACACTCGGTTACGCATTTCTCGGCGGACTGCTTCCCTCTTTCATTTGGCTCTACTTTCTCCTCAAGGAGGACGCCAGTCATCCCGAACCGAAAAAGATTCTTGCATTCGCTTTCATCGCGGGTATGTTCGCGGTGCCGCTCGCACTCCCGCTTGAACACCTCGCGAAGGCGTACCTCTCCACGATCTCCTCGGTCATCGTCGCATGGGCGCTTATTGAAGAGCTCCTGAAGTACGGCATGGCGGCGCTCTTCATCCTCTGGAGAGGCGCGGTGGACGAGCCTCCTGACTATGTCATCTACATGCTCACGGTGGCGCTCGGCTTCGCGGCGGCGGAGAATATGCTCTTTCTCCTCGCTCCGCTCCTTGATGGCGAGCTCGCGACCGGCTTGTTTACCGGAAATATCCGCTTCCTTGGCTCCACCCTGCTCCACGTTATTGCCTCCGCCTCAATCGGTTTCGCGCTCGCGTTCTCTGCGAAGAAGGGTCCTCGGGGGCGCGCGCTTGCAGGCGCGCTCGGACTTATCCTCGCCATCGCATTGCATACTGCCTTTAACGCGCTTATTATAAACGAAGGTACTTCCACCACGATGACCGCGTTCTTCCTCGTCTGGCTGGTCGCCGTCATCTTCTTCGCGGCATTCGAAGTACTTAAATACTTTCAGTACCGTAACCCTTAACCATTACCACGATGAAAATATGAAGCCCTCGTTCTTTGACCGTCTCTCCGGCAATACCGTCGCCGGCAGCGACCTTGATTCCTTCGACGAGGAGTTGCCGATTGCGCCATCGCACAAAGATCTTAAGACGCGCGTGAGCCGCCCCGCTCCGCTCGACGATGATGCTCCGGCAAACGAGGGCCAGCTCCCTGTGGATGTGCACCAGACAGGAAGCGACCTCATCATCCGCGCCTTTGTCGCCGGCGTACGCCCCGATGAACTCAATATTTCTATAAGCCGCGATATGGTGGAGATTTCAGGGTCGCGCGCGGAGCGCGAACAGGTCGCCGCTCCAGACTATTTCACCCGCGAACTCTTCTGGGGCTCGTTCTCCCGCACGATTATGCTCCCGCAAGAAATTGATGTGGAGGCATCCTCCGCAAGTGCAAAGGACGGTCTCGTAACCATCATCCTCCCTAAGCTTGATAAGGCGAAGCAGACGAAGCTACGCGTGAAGATCGGCTAGTTACTCCAGCGTCACGGTTGTCTCTGGCACGGGAGCGGAGACTTGTTCCACCGTAAACGGCAGCCGGTCTATGAGACGGCCGTCAACGGTTTCTATATTGACGCGCCACCGCCCCAGAGTAGGTATGTTCACTTCGGAGTATCCCTTGTAGCCGCCGTCGCGACCGCCAGTAATGGAGTATGCAATCCTTGCTTTCGTTACCCAGTCTTTCTGCACCGGGTCGTACCACTGCCAGCGATGGACGATTGACGTCTTCACCGTTGTTGGTGCGAAGACGGAGCTGTAGGCGAAGAGCGATTCGCCCGGAACGATATGAAGTGTCGGGGGGAGGCCGAGATAGCGTACCTGCCACGGTTCCTCCTCGGTTGAACCGAGGTATGCGCTGGGGACACGCGTGATTTGGTGATAGATGCCGCCCGCCTTCCCCGCAAGCGGGAGCGGCGGGAGAATATTGGTGAAGTAGAAGACATTCATCAGGACTAGTACGACGAACGCGCCGGCGCGAATATGCCAGACATCCGCGAGAAAGCGCTCCCGCGCAACAAGGCGGAGGAAGCGTGTAAAGAGCGCGAAAATGCCTACCGCGATCAGCCCGCTTGCGAGGAAGGTGCCGGTGCCGATAGTGCCGGTATACACAGGTACAGCGAAGATGGCGTAAGAATAGAGCGCGAAGAAGAAGAGTATGCTCGTGAAGACAAGCCGGGCGTGATACTTCTGAAAATATTCGCTCCCGAGGAAGATGAGGAGCACGAAGAGGATGAACGGCCACGAAGCGCCAAGCTCCGCGGAGCGCCCGTAGAAGATGACGAAGCCGCTCCAGAATCCGCCGAGCGCAAATTGGATGATGAGGGGGAAGATGACGCGCCAGCGCGGAAGCGCTTCCCCTGTCGGGGTGCGCGACTCAATCCAGTGCAAGAACGGAATCGCTATGAAGCAGGCGAGCGTGTAGCCGGCGAAGACTATCTGCGTCTGCCAGATATCAACGCGTTCAAAGAAAATGCTGTCAAAGACAAACCCAGCAAACATCGCAAACGCAGACAGCGGCCGCTCATAGGTGTTCATCCACGCAAGGAGCCGCTGTATCATACCGGTGCTTGGACCCGGGCTCGAACCGGGGACCCCTTCCTCTTCAGGGAAGTGCTCTACCAACTGAGCTATCCAAGCGTTTTATAGGCTATTGCCCCGCTTTATAGAAGTTTATCAGCTTTTGTAATTCTGCGTAAGTCGGCATACCGAACATGCTTGTCGTCGTTGCCGTACCCGCCGAGGAGAACCTTGAGACGATAGGTTGTACGTATTGCTGATAGAGATAGAATGGGGCGACAAGCACAACGACCCAGAATATGAAGGTCGTTATAAAACTCCACCACTGATGGCGCCGTATTGCACGGAGCATGTCGTGATTCTCTTTCGCAAGCGCACGAATCATATCCAGCTCTCGCTTCAGTTCCGGATCCATATATGCGCTTAGTATAGCAGGAGTGCCACCAGCAGGAATTGAACCTGCATCTGCTCGTTAGGAGTGAGCCGTTCTATCCGTTGAACTATGGCGGCTAGGGGTTACGCGGTAATGCCGAGAGAAGACACAAGCCTCTCCTGGTCAAAACCGACAATCAGCTCATCACCCACGAAGATAACCGGGACGCCCATCTGTCCCGATTTCTGAATCATTTCCTGGCGCTTCTCAAGGTCGCTCGCGACATTGTGTTCGGTGTAGGCAATACCCTTATCCTTAAGGAAATCCTTGGTCATTTGGCAGAAGTGACAGGTCGGGGTGCTGTAAATCGTTACTTTTTTATCCATGTTTTAAATATTATCGGTTTAGTATACCATGTCTAGAATAGCGGAATTGGTTTAGTGGTAGAACAGATGCTTCCCAAGCATCGGGCGGGAGTTCGATTCT
>CAYQJR010000033.1:0-5504 GCA_964418065.1 uncultured Candidatus Saccharibacteria bacterium
CGGTATGAAGGTCATCGCCTTTGATGCCTATCCTAATACCGATCTTTCTCACACGCTCAATTTCACCTACCTTTCGCTCCCCGAGCTTCTCGGGGCGGCGGATATTATTACGCTCCATGTCCCTTATAATCCCCACACGCACCATCTCATCAATAAGGAAAATATTGCTCTAATCAAGAAAGGCGCATACCTCATCAACACGGCACGCGGCGCCGTCGTAGAGACCGAGGCACTGGTGGATGCGGTGAAGAACGGGATACTTGCTGGCGCCGGATTGGATGTTCTTGAAGAAGAAGACGAATTGAAAGAGCAGTCCGCACTTTTGACTTCGCCACAAACAAATCCTGATGCGGTTAACACGGTACTTAGAGACCACTATCTCATCAATCATCCGCGCGTGATTGTGACGCCGCACCTCGCCTTTAATACCACCGAAGCCGTTGAGCGTATTCTCACCGTCACCATCAAGAATATCCAGGACTTCGCCGCCGGGTCGCCGACCAATATCGTCAGCGACGAAAAGAAGAAGTAGTAAACTGTTACTACCATGGGATTCATAGACAATTTCCTCAATCGGATAACGATGTACCGCCTCGTGCTGTACTACCTCGTCGTGCTCTTCGTCGCCGCAGTGCTCTTTTCCCTCACCGATATTCTCCTCTACAGCCCGGTCAGCCTTGTCTTCTCAACGGTCCTTATCCTCGCGGTGTGCTGGGCGAGTAATCTCATCTTCGCCCGCATGTTTGCAGCAATACCAAATATTGAGTCGGTCTATATCACCGGCTTTATCCTCGTGCTCATCATCCCGCCCGCAGCCCCCACTGATTTCGCCGGGATAGAGTTCCTCGTCTTCGCGTCGGTGGCGGCGATGGCATCTAAATATCTGCTCGCCATCGGCAAGAAACATATCTTTAATCCGGTAGCATTCGGTGTCGCACTCTCGGCGCTCATCATCGGACAAACAGCGACATGGTGGGTGGCCGGCAATCTGCCTCTTCTCCCGTTTGTTGTTATTGGCGGTCTGCTCATCGTGCGTAAAATCCGCCGCTTTGACCTCGTCATCGCCTTCTCAGCTGTATCTCTTCTCACCATAATCCTCACCTCGCAAGGAAACACGCCGCTCGCCGCTCTAGAACAGACCCTGCAGCACTCTACATTCTTCTTCCTCGCGTTCGTGATGCTTACCGAGCCACTCACGACGCCGCCGACGAGAACTCTGCGAATCATGTACGGGGCGCTGGTTGGATTTCTCTTCGCTCCCAACATCCATTTCGGCGCACTGTATCTTACGCCCGAACTCGCACTCCTTATCGGCAACCTCTTCGCATATGCCGTCAGCCCCAAGGGCCGGTACATGCTCACCCTTCTGCAGAAAAAGGAGCTTGCTCTTGGTACCTACGAATTCACGTTTACCCCCGATAAGCCGCTATCCTTCCGCCCTGGACAATATCTGGAGTGGACGCTCGCCCATAGCCCGTCTGACGCTCGGGGTAACCGCCGCTTCTTCACTATTGCATCATCGCCGGCAGAAAGGGTCGTGCGTCTCGGGGTAAAGATGTATGAGTCTGAAAGCACTTTCAAGCGAGCGCTGATGGCGCTCTCTCCGGGCGACACCATCTCTGCTTCGCAGCTTTCGGGAGAATTCGTATTGCCGGAAGATAAAGGCAAGAAACTCGCCTTTATCGCCGGCGGCATCGGCATTACTCCCTTCCGGAGCCAAGTGCAGCATCTTCTGGATACACAGGACGCGCGGACTGCAGTGCTCCTGTATTCAAACAAAACCAGCGCCGAAATTGCTTATAAGGACATCTTCAAGCGCGCAGAGGACGAGCTTGGACTACGGACAATCTACGCGATTACGAACGAGCCGGCCGCGGCTCCCGGCTATGCCGGACGAATTGACAGCGCGCTCATCTCACGAGAAATCCCCGATTATCAGGAGCGCCTCTTCTATATCTCCGGTCCTCACGCAATGGTGGAGGCCTTTAAAAAGACGCTTCGCACCATGGGAGTCTCTCGTTTCAACATCAAGACGGACTACTTCCCAGGCTTCGTATAGCGATGTACTATCGTAAGAAATGGGGACGGCTCTTCGTCACTACCTATGGACCAAAACACTGAAATGGAGCAGAATTTCCTTGCACTCTATGATCAGTTTGCTAATCCTATATTCCGCCATTGCTACTTCCGGGTAAGTTCTCGCGAAATTGCTGAAGACTTGACCCAAGAAACATTTATGCGCATCTGGAACTATCTTAGGGAAGGAAAGATTGTTAATAACCCGCGGGCATTTTTGTATCGCATCGCAGGCAACCTCGTCATTGACTACTACCGAAAGAAAAAGGAGGTCTCGCTTGAAGCGCTATCCGAAGAGGGTCTCAACCCGGTCGGAGATGATGCGAGTTCAATTGTTAACTATGCGGCCGGACAACACATGCTCTCGCTCGTAGCAAAAATGGAGCCGGCGTACCGCGAGATACTTATTTTGAGATATGTGGACGGTCTTCCCTTATCTGAGATAGCGGCAATCGTAGAGGAGACGGAGAACGCGGTATCGGTTCGAATTCATCGCGCAATAGCAAAACTAAAGAAACTTTCCCATTATGAAAAATCCGATTGACCAACTGATAGAGAGCGTACGCAACATTCGCCTGACGGACGAAGCTTCAGAGCGTATGCGAGCGCGGCTTATCGCCCACATGCGAGAATATCCTGCGCTAAACAAGCCTCTGCCGTCTCCGTACCGGCGTTTTCTCGGCGTCTTCTCTCCATTTGCCTCACTGCTCCGCGTGCCTGCGGCGGCGGCATTCACGCTTATACTACTGGTCGCTGTCGGAGGCGCCACGACATTCGCCGCCGCAGACGCACTGCCGGGGAACCCTCTCTATCCGCTTAAAGTGAGGGTCATGGAGCCGGCGAGAGGACTCCTTGCCGTCTCGCCGGAAGCGCAAGCTGAATTCCGGGTCTCGCTGGTCAAGACACGTTTGCATGAAGTAGAACAGCTGGCTGTGAAGGAAAAGCTTACGCCCCTGAACAGTGCAAGGAGTAAAGCAGGATTCGACACATCACTCCAGGAATCGCAGGACCTGATTGATAAGCTCTCGCGAGAGAATTTCGAAGCAGCGGCGCAGGCAGAGATATCTCTTGTGGAAGCACTCGGAAAGCACAAAGACGGTTTAAACAAGATCAGCGTCAACGCTTCTTCAACAGTAGCAGCGGAGGCACGCCTGTTCGCTAATCACATACGGACCAAGACCGCGGTCGCACGCAAAGCAGCTTCAGCAACATTCGGCATTTCAGCAAAGGAACCCGTGCGTGCGGCAAGACAAGACGCTCGAGTACATACAACCTTGTTCATAGAAGCCACCTCCACAACAGAATCGGTGACGATGATGGTCGTAGCTGCGACCACTACGACAGAAGCGAGCACCACAGAAACAACCCTCCATAATTCTGAAGAAAGCCTACGACAAGAAGTGGAGCGCGCATTTCGCAATGTGAGTGATGAAATAGAACTGTAATTTCTACTGGTAAGACGCTCTCACCCTCATTCGTCAGAGTATCTATCACCCAAATGGTCAGAGGGTGATATAGCTTACTAGCATAAAGAATCACTATGAAAATTACACGATATCTTATTGCTTCGAGCGCAGTCGCTCTCTCGCTCCTCGCGGCCTCGCCAGCACTTGCCCACACGAAAGTAGCGGCGAACGGCTCAGTCGAGGGCAACTCTGGTCTTCATCTCGGTTCGCTCCTTCGTATCTCTGATAACGACGAAGATAAGGATAGATCTAAAAAGCACGAAGACCGGGATGACAAACAAAAGAATACGGCTGACATAACAATTGCCGGTACGGTAACTGCGAAAAGCGGCTCCACGCTCACCGTCAAGGCGGACAACGGCACGATATACACCGTTGATGCAGCGAACGCCAAAATATCTGATCGCAGTGACGCGAGCGTTATCGGCAATGTAGTCGTCGGTGACAAGGTCGTTGTGAAGGGTACGCTTGCGGGCTCCGTCATCACGGCAGTAAAAATTCGCGATGTCTCCTTCGCAAAGCGAGCCTTTCTCTCTGCGATAGGTGCCGCTGATGCAGGTATTGTGACAGCGGTTAACGGTTCTCTGTTCACATTGAAATCGCTCGGCACTCGTGCAACCACAACGGTTACCACGAATGCTTCAACGACCTATAAGGTGAATGGTGCGACCGCGACCTCAAGTGCTCTTACCGTCGGTTCTCGTGCCATTATCTTCGGCACGACGGACGCTAATGGTAGCATCACAGCCTCGCTCGTCAGCATCCTTGAAATCGGACTTGGCTTCGTGAAGCACTTCTTCCATTAATCGGAAGTAGATAATCCGAACTCATTAGAGTAACAGCAGGAACCGCCTTCGGGCGGTTCCTGCTGTTACTCTAACAGGCAACGTTTTGGTCAATAGCGGTTGAGTTGGCCACATACTGTATGAGCCAGATGGGACTACCTTTGATGAAGGGGGCGCTGATCACACACGCATTAATAGCGCCGACGAGCGTCTTGATGCCGACAGGAAGCCAGTTCGGTATGGAAACTTGTTGCCCGTTGACTACTTGAGTGGGGACGAAATCTTTGCCAGCGATGTCATTCCACATGTAGTGCATTGAGTAGATGCCGACGCGAATATTCTGCGTGTTTAAGTAATCTATCGCACCCTGTATCGTCGCATCATTGACTGCAGTATCTGCAGACCAGCTGTTGGCCTCTTCGATATCCAGCCACCATAGTGGAGACTCCGCACCAGCGCCCTTCGCGTACGCGTAGGCATCCTTGGCCGCGTTATAGCCGTAGTTGTAGCCTTCGCAAGCAGTGGGTTCAGTGCTTGTCGCACTGCCCCCCGCCGCACGTGCTGGGCAAGTCCTCGGGGTTCCAATGTTTGCAAGAACCGTACTGCCGTAAGGCGCATTGAGATTCATATAGAGCGTTGGGGCACTTGCCGAGCCAAACTTCGCCCAAGCATATTCTGAGGCGAATCGAGGATTACCGATGAATGCCTTGCCGCGCGTTACGCCGATGATTGCAAAACCGAATGACTCAGCTGGATAATAGGAAGTTGCAAAGGAAATATCAAAGCCGAGCGTACTCGAAGTATAGGGACTGCCAGTCGGCAGCACTCGCGGTATTGACGGTTGCGTAGTCGCAGGAGAGGGTGCAGAAAGCCCGAGAATCTGTCTGACGGTAGCCACGACCGATTGGTCAGCATTGAAGGCTTGCAGTAGTTCTATGATTGCGTTTGCCTGAGCGGTACTCAGCTGAGATGCCTGTGCGGGGGAGGGCAGTAAGAAAGTAAAAGCCAGAAACAAAGAAACGAAAAGAGATTTTTGAGGGGTCATTACTCCAGTATAGACGAACAAAAGGATGTTTCCTTTCAGGCATTCGATTCCGGCCTCCGTCAAAGAAAACAGAAAACCGCCTTGCGGCGGCTTCTGTTTTCTTGTTGCGGGGGCCGGAATCGAACCGGCGTC
>CAYQJR010000034.1:0-5308 GCA_964418065.1 uncultured Candidatus Saccharibacteria bacterium
TTCTAAGCCGTTGATGTTGGTTCGATTCCAGCTCGGGGCACAAAAGGACTGCGAATATAGTAAGGTATGCTTACGGGCACGTGGCGGAACTGGTATACGCGTACGTCTCAGAAGCGTATGTCGCAAGACTTGAGAGTTCAAATCTCTCCGTGCCCACCAGTGCGATAATAGCAATATGCGCGGTTAGCTCAGTTGGTAGAGCAACCCCTTTACACGGGGAAGGTCGGGGGTTCAAGTCCCTCACCGCGCACTTGAAACCGAACACTATGCTATATAGGTTTATATATTCATGAACAAGACTCCTGAAGCGCCTGCGTGCGTCGGCATTATCTTAGACGGCAATCGGCGCTGGGCAAAAGCCCAGGGACTTCCGAAGCTGGAGGGACACCGGCGCGGATATGAGAAAGCGCTCGACGCGGCGCGCTGGGCGCGCGACCGCGGGATTACCCATCTCGCAATCTACGCGTTCTCAACCGAGAACTGGAACCGCGAAAAGGAAGAAGTGTCCTATTTGATGAATTTGTTGCGAGAAGCTGCAGAAAAAAGTCTGCGAGATTTGGCAAAAGAGAATATTCGCATACGCTTCGTCGGAACCCGCGATCGCCTTGCACCCGATCTTCTGCAGGCCATGGAGCGTGTTGAGAAAGAAAGCGCGCACCATCCTTTCACCCTGTGGATTTGCCTCTCCTACGGAGGGCGGACAGAGATTGTCTCAGCGGCGCGTGCGGCTGCCGCCTCGGGGACAGAGATTACTGAGGAAACCTTCTCTCGCAATTTATGGACGGCGGAGATGCCTGATCCGGATATCCTCATCCGCACAAGCGGAGAGAAGCGTCTCTCGGGATTTCTCACCTGGCGCTCGGTGTACAGCGAACTCTTTTTTACCGACACGAAGTGGCCCGCCTTCACGGAAGAAGAATTTGACTCAATTCTTGCTGACTACGCTCAGCGGGAGCGCCGAAACGGGAAATGACCGGAAGTGATACTCTGTACAGGAATGGAAATTCCCATTGTGTACGAAGACGCGGAGACGCTTGTCATCAATAAACCGGCAGGACTTATCGTGCATTCAGACGGCCGGACGAACGAGCCGTCGGTTGCGGAGTGGTTTCTCGCTCACTATCCCGAACTTGCCGAGGTAGGGGAGCCGTGGACATCGCCGCAAGGCGAGGTCATCCTTCGCCCCGGCATCGTACATCGGCTTGACCGCGATACATCGGGCGTTCTTATACTCGCGAAAACGCAAGGAGCGTACGCATTTCTCAAGCAGCAATTCCAAGAGCGCAGTACAGAAAAGATATACCGCGCATTTGTGTACGGACATACCGGGACAGAGCAGGGGAACATCGAAGCCGAGATTGTGCGTATCCGCGCGACACCGCCGCGCTGGGGCGTCGCACGCGAGGGAGAAGAGAAGAAACATCGCTCCGCCATAACCGAGTGGAGCACTCTCTCGCGAGGTGTAGACCCTGCTACCGGCGACAAAGTGACCTACCTTGAAGCACGGCCGAAGACCGGACGCACGCATCAAATACGAGTGCACCTTAAGCACATCAACCATCCGGTTGTCTGCGACCCGCTCTACGCCAAAGGCTACCCCTCTCTTCTCGGCTTTTCGCGCACCGCGCTTCACGCGCTCTCACTCACCCTCGTTCTTCCTTCTGGGGAACGAAGCACATTCACCGCACCGTTTCCGAAGGACTTCACGCAAGCGCTCCGTCATTTCGGAGATACCGGCGGAAATATTGCTACGAAGTGAGCGGCATGGTAGAGTGCGCGACACATATGAAGGTCATCACTCCGGT
The DNA here is from genome assembly GCA_964418065.1 of uncultured Candidatus Saccharibacteria bacterium. Taxonomy (GTDB): domain Bacteria; phylum Patescibacteriota; class Minisyncoccia; order Phycocordibacterales; family Phycocordibacteraceae; genus C7867-001. The sequence continues at coordinate 1,806 of CAYQJR010000034.1, forward strand.
CAATATCGAAGGACGCGCGAAGCTCGGCATCCGCGCGGGTGATACTGTGCGCGTCACCCAGAATATCGTTGAGCTTAAGAAGGGTCGCGGTACCGACAAGAAGGAAAAGACCATCAAGAGCGCCCGTAAGCAAGTCTTTGAGGGTCTCGTCATCTCCACCAAGCACGGTACCGAAGCAGGAGGAATGTTCACAGTCCGTGCGACGCTCTCGGGCGTCGGTGTTGAGAAGACTTTTCCGCTCTATTCTCCGGTTATTGATTCCGTGGAGATTGTGAAGCGCTCCAAGGTGCGCCGTGCGAAGCTCTACTTCATCCGCGAGAAGGCGGCGAAGGCGGTCCGTCGCCAGCTCCGCAATGCACGCATGATGAACCTCAAGAGCGATGAGACGATTGCGTCTGAAGCAGAAGCACCAGAGGTTGCGGAAGAAAAGGTAGCAGAAGGTGTAGTATAGTATCCACCTGCCCAGGTGGCGAAATTGGTAGACGTACTACCTTGAGGTGGTAGCGCCCGCAAGGGCTTGGAGGTTCGAGTCCTCTCCTGGGCACAAATGCAGAGCGCCGAAAGGCGCTTTCTGCATTTGTGCCCAGAACGAAGCGTCTGCACGCTTCGCGTGAGAGGACTCGAAGACCTTGTGAGGGATTTTGTGAATACTTGGAGCAAAATCTCCACAAGGTGTACTGGTCATGTAATGACCGAGTCCTTCGCGTTTGACGGCAACCGAAAAAGGTTTAGAGTTACCGCGGACCCACTCATAATGAAAGGAGGATGTCATGTGGACCTTTATATCCACGGGGCATCTTGCCTCGTGCTCAGCGTCACGCTCTACTCATACCACTGCTTGTCAGGGCTCCTGCGAAGGGTCGCTCTTCCTGGCTGTGGGGCTTCTCGCGTTTCTTGCCGGATTTATCGAAACCGCGCTCGGTCTTGTAGGGAGCGCTTTCGCCTTCTCTGAAGGTTTGCACTCAATCGCTGACGGGAGCGCGGACTTCTACGGAAAGAGGATAGCTCGTCTGGCGAGGGAGGACCCGGTGCGAGATGCGGAAATAAGGAGGAAAGGAAGTTTCGTCATCGCCGGGCTCTTGCTTCTCGCGGCGCTGCCGATTCCTTGGGAAGTGTGGCGTCGGTTCGTAGGAGATGAGGAACCACTTGCGAGCCTTATGGTGTTTGCAGGAATCGCCGCCATCACCATTAATGCGTCCCGATGGGCATGGCTTTCGCGTGCGCAGCGGCATGGACCTACCAGCACCCGCGAAGATCTCATCGACCACGCCAAAAGCGATACGTGGCATGGCGCATATCTCTTCATCGCAGGAGGCATCCTGCTCAATTATGCCGATGAGTGGTCGAAAAGCACGCAGTTCCTTGTTGACTCTGTGCTTTCCAGCGTTGTGTTCTGCTACATCCTCTGGAGAGCATGGAGTATCGTGAGGCGGCATGGAGGACACGACCACGCCCATTAAGCGTTTGAAGATGTGAAAAGCCCGGGAGCGCGTACGCGTCCCCGGGCTTTTTCTCACCCTCAGAATGCAAAGAGCCGGAAAAACATGAACAGGAAGTCTTGCAACTCCTCGGACATGTTCACAATGTGCCACCCGAGCGACAGACCCGCGAGACCGAGAATCAGCATCTCGACCAGCGTGTCGGCCGCTGAAGAACCACTAACCGCGATCAGCCCCTGAAGCCACGTTACATTGCGGAAATCTGCAACCGCAACGGATTCCGGAGCGAGGAACAAAACCTCTTTCCGTCCTTTCCTTCTCGTTGCGCCGAACCACAGCTGTTGCAAAACATAGCCGATTTCATTCATGGTTCCCCCTTGTTGTCCTTCTTAATGTTAGCACGTGAACGGTCGGAATTCTTAAGTAGAAATGATAAGGGCCCGGCGTGTGATGCGCCGGGCCCCGCTCGCCTCGAGCTCAGAAGCTCGGCGTTGTGACGACGACGATGATGGTGTCCATGTTTTTCAACACCATGAATGCCGCCGCCACGAATATCGCCCTCAGCAGATAACCCGAAATCCGGTCTACCCGCTCTTCCCATACGGTCGTGTGCATGTGCTTCTCCCAGTTAGGTACTATTTCTAGCATAGCACTATTCCTAAAATAAGTCAATACCCGCTAAAATAGCCTGTATACTGGGTGGATATGCTTTATACACGTAAGGGCGACGGCGGGACGACCAAGGTCTTCGGCTGTGACCAGCAGCGGATTTCAAAGTCCTCTGAACTCCCGGAGGCGCTCGGCGCGCTTGACGAACTCAATGCGTATCTCGGGTTCGTGCGCATGCGTGCGGAAAAGAACAAGAGAATCGGAGATGCGATACGTGATGTACAAGAAAAACTGTTCATCATCCAAGCCGAGGTTGCCGGCGCTGATAAAAGAGTAGGGGAGACCGCAGTCCCGCAGGTAGAGGAAATAGTGAATGCGATAGAGCAAGAAATTCCTCCGCTCAAAGGTTTCTCTATCGCTGGGGGTACTGAACTCTCGGCGATTCTGGATGTTGCGCGAACGCTCGCACGCCGCGCCGAACGCCGTGTCGTCGCTGTAAAAGAGAAAGCCCTGCGAGACGTCTCGTCCGACGCGATGACCTATCTGAATCGCCTCTCTTCGCTCCTCTTTGCGCTTGCGCGTCTCGCTAACCACCTCGCCGGAGTTCCAGAAGAGAATCCAAGATATTAATCAGATATCGCGAATGAGCTTAGTAAAGGGAGATTTCGCGGATGGATTGGTTCCGGTGTACCAATTCGTCATTTCGCACTGACTGAAAGAATTCGTATTCCGAACGAGGGGAGCGGCCATACCAATGAAGATAGCTGCTCTCAAGAGGGCGTTGCTCCAGAGTCGCCCGATGAAGTTCAAGGAAGAGCGAGTACTGCATAAACGCATGTTCTTCAAACAGATAATTAATTTCAAGCGACCAGCGCGGATTAATGAGGTAAAGCAGATATGAAAGCCAGAAATAGAAAAAGGCAAAAAGCATAGGAATGAGCAAATGCCGCACAATACCCACCCGCCCGTATTTGCGGGCGAGGGTTGAGATCACCACAACGTGCATCGTTTCGTTTTCAGCCGCAAAGGTCGTGAATCGCGAGAGTGTTGAGAATCGGAGCGCGCGTTTCTCATCGGTGTAGAAAAGGGTCAGAAGCGTAAAGAGAGCCGAAGACCATGAGTGGTACGGCACCCGCGCGATAACTTCAATTGCTCTAAATTTCTCATACGAAGGATCGCGTCCGTATATGACGGTGCCACACCAAATGAGTAAGCCGCCGAATATGCGCGGCAAAAGACCGGGGCGGTATGCGTCGTGCGGAGCCTTATACGCACGGAGCGTCTCGTCGTCGTTTAACGATGCAATAAGTTTCTCGTACTCGGTGTGAGCATCGGACATTCTTAAATAGAGTACCACGCGCGCCCTTCGTGTTTCCGTGGTATAAAAATCTTGTGCGGTGCATGGCGGCTATGGTGTAACGGTTAACACTGGAGCTTGTGGAGCTCTCAATTCGG
>CAYQJR010000035.1:0-4857 GCA_964418065.1 uncultured Candidatus Saccharibacteria bacterium
ATATCATCACCGAAGCATCAAAGATTTACGAACTTCAGGGCGCGCCAGTGTCGCGCAAGCACCTAGAGGTCGTGGTGAAGCAGATGTTCTCGCGCGTGAAGATCACCGAGGCGGGCGACACAGACTACTCGGTCGGCGATGTTGTTGAGGACTGGGAAATTGTGAAGTCAGTCAAGGAGATGGAAGAGGCGGGTAAGATTGTGCCGAAATCCAAGGAGATTGTGCTCGGTATCAAGGAGAGTGCGCTCTCCCGCCGCTCGTTCCTCTCAGCGGCCTCCTTTGAGCAGACGACGAAGATTCTCATCAATGCCGCGCTTCGCGGCTCGGTGGATCGTCTGCGCGGCCTTAAAGAGAATGTCATCCTCGGACGCCTCATCCCCTCCGGCACTGGTTTCAAGGGTAGTAAGAAGCACGCAAGCATCGCGAAGCTTCAGGCAGAACGCCCAGCACCAGTGTATTCCGAAACGCGCACCACTTCGTTCGCCCCGCGCCAGACCCGCGCGCTCTAGTCGGCAGGGTAGAATCAAGCGATGGCTACTGATACCGTCGCGCAGATTAAGGAGCGACTCACCATACAGGACATCATTGCCCCGTATGTGAAGTTGAAGCGAGCCGGACGCTCGCTCGTCGGGCTGTGCCCATTCCATAAGGAGAAGACACCGTCTTTCCATGTCTCGCTTGAGCGCGGGAGCTGGCACTGCTTCGGCTGCGGGCTCGGCGGCGACGGATTCTCGTTTATCGAGAAGATTGAGGGCGTAGATTTCAAGGGCGCGCTGAAGATTCTTGCCGAGAAGGCAGGCGTGAGAATTGAATATTCGGGAAAAGGGAATAAGGAAGATACATCTAAGAAAGAGCGCCTGCGCACTCTGATGAGCCGTGCCTGCGAGTGGTACGCGAGTAAGCTCGCAGGGAGTCCTGCGGAGGCATACGCGAAGAGCCGCGGTCTCACCAAGGAGACCTCTATCGCGTGGCGCATCGGCTTTGCGCCGGAGGCGTGGCGGGAGCTCCTTGAGGCACTCACTGCCGAAGGGTTTACGATAGAAGAACTTCTTGCGGCAGGGTTGGTGAAGGAAGCGGACGGGAAGCCGGGTACTTACTATGACCGGTTCCGCAATCGCCTGATGTTCCCCATTAAAGACAGTGCCGGGCGGGTCGTCGCTTTCACCGGCCGCGCGCTCACGAAAGATGATCTCGCGAAGTATCTCAACTCTCCCGAGACCGAGCTCTATCATAAGTCCGAAATTCTCTTCGGCATGGACAGCGCCAAGGACCCGATACGGGTACGCAAATTCACGATGCTCGCGGAGGGGCAGATGGATGTCATCCTCGCGCACCAAGCGGGCTTCCAGAACGCGGTCGCGCTCTCGGGGACGGCACTTACCGAGAAACATTTGGCACTGATGAAGCGTTATAGCGAGAACCTCATGCTTGTTCTAGACGCCGATACGGCAGGGCTCAAGGCGACTGCGCGTTCGGCGGCACTCGCCCTCCGCGCAGGGCTGCGGGTGAAGGCAGCGCGATTGCCGAAGGGGAAGGACCCGGCGGAACTCATCAGCGAAGACCCGAAAGATTTCAAGAAACGCATCACCGAAGCGAAGCCGATTGTAGACTTCTTCCTCGCAGAGCTTGCAGGGCAGGAGAGCGACCCGCACCGGCTCCTGCGGGTTGCCGAGAGCATCGTGCTGCCCTTAATCTCCGCGATGCCGAGCCCGATGGAGCGCGAACATTTCGTGCAATCAACCGCCCGTGCACTCGGCTTAAGTAGTGAGGCAGTGCAAGAATCAATCAGGCGTCTACCGGAATCCCCGGAAGCCTCAAACAATATGATTAGCGCACAGAAACCGGAAGCCACAGCTTCGCGCGCAACGTCAGAAATACGGGGAGAACAGCTCGTCGCCGTTGTCCACGCCTATCCTGATACCCCGCTTGCGAAGCGCGTCAAAGCAGAGTACCGTAGAATTACTGGAGCTCAAGAGCTGCCGCCAGCTATCCCTCCGGAATCGGCTCTCTTCTACGCAGAACAGAGCTTCGGTGAAAATCCGGGAGAAGAGGGGGCAGATGAGCTTCTTCGCGCCTTTGAAGAAGCGGTTATCCGCGAGGCGTATCAGGAAGGAGTCAACAAACTACGAAGAGCCGAAGCCGCAGGAGATGCGGATGCAGTCGTGCGTGCGCAGGCAGTGTGCGCATCCCTCTCAGCACGCCTCGCCGGACTTGGAAAGTAGTGTTCTATTTTAATTTCTCGTCCGTTATTTCATTCATGGCAAAATCCATTAAAAAGAAGAAGAAAGCGAAGAAAACCGCCAAGAAGCGGGTGGTGCGCCGCGCGCCTGCCAAGAAGAAGGCGAAGAAGTCCCATACCAAGCGCTCCAAGAAGCGCGTCGTCCGCGCCGCGCTGCGCGGTGCGAAGGCCAAGGCGAATTCCCAGCGAGCGCACTCGGCAGAGCTGCTTATTGAAAAGGGGAAGGAGCGCGGCTATGTCACCTACAGCGAGATTCTGAAATCATTTCCACACGTTGAAGAAGACGTCAATTTCCTTGAGGAGCTTTACGAACGATTTGCTATCGCGGGGGTGGATGTTCTTGAAGGCGGGATGCTTGAAGACGCCGCTGACGAATATCTCGCCACCCGCAATATTAAGGACCGCCACTCTACCGGCTATGACTCCATCCAGATTTATCTCCGCGAGATCGGGCAGTATCCGCTTCTTACAGCTGCCGAGGAGCGCGAGCTCGCGAAGCGGATAGAGAAGAGCGATGCGGAGGCGCGCAACATCCTCGCGAGGAGCAATCTGCGCCTTGTGGTCTCCATCGCCAAGAAATATGTCGGCCGCAGCCCCGACTTGACCCTCCTTGACCTCATTCAGGAAGGGAATCTCGGTCTCTTCCGCGCCGTAGACAAATTCGACTGGAAGAAGGGGTACAAATTCTCAACCTACGCGACGTGGTGGATTCGCCAGGCGATTACGCGTGCACTCGCCGACCAGTCGCGCACCATCCGTATCCCCGTGCACATGGTGGAGACTATCGCTAAGTACAAGCAGGTGTCGCGCCGCCTCTCGCAGGCGCTCGGCCGCGACCCGCAGGCGGAGGAAATCGCGATTGAGATGGGCGTTGAACCGGAGAAGATTTATCAGATAGAGAAGATTAATCAGGACACCCTCTCCTTGGAGAATCCGGTCGGGAGTGACGACGATGAGCGGTCAACCTTGGGTGACTTTGTCCCCGACGACAAGATTCCTTCGCCCGTGCAGGAATCGTCAGAGCGCATTTTACAGGAGCAGGTGCGGGGAATCTTGAGCGACCTCTCGCCGAAGGAGCGCAAGATTCTTGAGATGCGCCACGGTCTTATGGACGGCATTTATCATACGCTTGAAGAAGTGGGACGAGAGTTCGGCGTCACGCGCGAGCGCATCCGCCAGATTGAAGCGAAAGCGCTGGAGAAAATCCGCACTCACGACAAAGCCCGCCACCTGAAGTCGTACTAAAATCAAAACGCGGAAGAAATCATCTTCCGCGTTTTCCGCAATTCGGGCCGATCAAAAACTGATGGTCCCGGTGCGTTTATCAGTCCTGTAGTAAAACTTGCGAGCATCTTTCAAGGGGATGGCGCCCCTCGGTGCATGATTACCTGGAATGTCGACGTAGCCCTCGATGTTCCAGCTCTCGCATGAACTGTCTTGTTTTTGCACCGAGAGAACGTAGATCCTAAGCTCGATGCCGCCGCTCATTCTGAACGAAATATATTTCGCATGCTTTTTGTCGAATAAAGCAAGCATGAGGTCGAGTTTCGAGGGACCATCAGTTATTTGCACCTGGTTGGAAGCCATCCGGCTCTCCTTAAGAACAAGCGCTTACAGTGGGCTAAGCGCCAAAACCCTTACCCTTTTAGGGGCGACCTATCCATCCGGACAGGAATTGGATGCAATATACACCATATGACACAATGCGTTAATAGACGCTATATTTACACGATGAAGCGCAGTTTGCCGATTAAGCACTGGAGCCACTCAAGCTTGATGGCGTTTTTGCGCAATCCGCTTGCGTGGTACAAGCGGTATGTGGAGGAGATATACGACACCCCGACGACGCCCGCGGCGGTCGTCGGGAGCGCGGGGCACAGAGCACTGGAGCATTTCTATAATGGTGCGCCCAAGGATATCGCGATACAAAAAGGGCTTGAGTATGTACGAAGCATCGCTGACTTTGAGATTAATTTCGGCAGAGCGAAGTCGCGCAGGGCGAAGAAGGAGAAGCGGAAAGCGATGGAGACTGAATACCTGCGAGCTATCGGCTATTACCTCGCGCGCCCGCCGAGACACACTGTGCTCGGGGTTGAAGTGCGGGGACTCGTGGAGATTGAGGGGCTCCCGCTCCCGATTAAGGCGATTTCAGATCTTGTGGTGGCGTCCCGCGTCCAGAAGGGCGCGGTAGATATTGTGGACCATAAGTTCGTGGCTTCCTTCAGCTCGGGTGCGGCGAGACCGCTTTTCATTATCCAAGCCATTTTTAATTACTACACCGTGCGGGAATTGTTCGGGAAGCCGGTCCGGCGCTTCATCGTCTATGAATGCAAGAAGACTAGGAACGCCGATGGGCGCGCGCAAATGCGGCGATACGAGATAGATTTCAAAAAACACACAGAGGACTTCGCAGTCTTCCACCGGCTTATTATCGATGCGACCGAAGAGATTGCTCGCCGCCGCGTCTATCTCCCCAACCCCTCCGACATGTTCGAGGGCGATAACTCGTTTGATGTCTATCGATTTGGGTTGATGGAGGATGATGCGCTCACCGCCGAACCAGAAAATGGTCGCGCCCCGGGCCGCTAGGCCAAGTCTTACTACCATTTTCCGGTCCG
>CAYQJR010000036.1:0-2164 GCA_964418065.1 uncultured Candidatus Saccharibacteria bacterium
TATTGTTCTCTTTTCCTCCTGGTACTGAGATGTTTCACTTCCCAGGGTTCGCATCATGCAAGCGTTACCTCGCAGATTGCAGTTCAAAACTGCAGGGTTTCCCCATTCGGACATCTCCGGATCAAAGGCTACAAACCGCCTCCCCGAAGCTTTTCGCAGGTTAATCGCGTCCTTCATAGCCGTCCTAGGCCAAGGCATCCACCGTGTACTCTTATGTCTCTCGTACGGAGACCTACATAGCACAATCACTTCGCACTCCCGTGCGCGGAAACCACTTCCCGTGCGCGGGACTTTCAATTACTTTTGCGTATTCGTATGTCAAAAAGCGCGTGTCACGTACGAAACGAAAACCGCCCCAAGGGGCGGTTTTCGTGCGCATATGTTGCGCGCGTGGCCTTACGGCCTATCCGCTCCTAAAAGTTTAGTTTTTCGGTTCGTAGACACGTAGAGGGAGTATAGACGAGGGCTCTCGGGGCGTCAAGTAAGGGTTGAATGTAGGTGGCTGGCGAGGTAGGATGGGGACGGACCTTAACGGAGGAACCATGAAAACATTCAACGATTGGAAGGGAAAATGGTTCCTCGTCACCGGAGGAGCCGAGCGCGTTGGCGCCGAGATTGCGGAGTATCTGGCCGCACGCGGGCTAAACGGTATCGTGCATGCCCGCACCGACCGCCCGACCCTGCACGCTCTCAAGAGGCGGGTTGAGAAGGAGTACGGTGTGCGGATTAAGCTGGTGACCGGCGAGCTCACGAAGAAGGCGGATGTGGAGGCTATCTTCGCGAAAGTCTCCCCTGATGTCGTCATCAATAACGCCGCCGTCTTCAAGCCGGGAGATGCGCGGGAGAACATGGCGGCAAATAAGCATGCGCCGCTTCTCGTCGCGAAAGCGGCAGTTGCGCGTATGCGTGCCGATAAGAAAGGTGGGGTAATCTTTTTTGTGGGCGACGCCTTCCTCGCTAAAGACGGGATGTACAGCAAGGAGCTTTCGGGCTACTCGCGCTCAAAAGCGTGGATTCCCGGCGAAGTACGCCGGCTCGCGAAACTCAATCGCGAAGGGATTCGCGTGCTCGCAGTCCTGAATGGCCCTATTGAGCCGCCCAAGACCGCTTCACGCAAGGCGATCACCGCAATCCGAAGCGAGCTCAACATGCCTGCAAAGGAGCTCAATCCTTGGATCGGCGGCAAGAAGGTCGGCGAAGCCATCTATGGTCTGCTTCTTGCATCGGCCATCGTGGGCGAGAGCGTGCTGGTCGACGGCGGCCGCAAGACTGTACGCCGGGTACCAAAAGAGCATTGATGAAATCAGTATGTAGGACAAGGACCGCTTCGGCGGTCCTTCTTTTTTAAATACCGAATACAAAACCGCCCCGCGAGAGCGGGGCGGTTTTGAGGAGAAGAGACTCCTAGTCCTTGATTTCTGAGTGGAGATGCTCGAGATAGCGAGCGGCGGAAGCCTGACCACCGAGACCAAACGCGAGACCAATCGCGAGCGAAGCCGCGATAATGATGCCCTGGAAGAGCGCCTGGATGAGGCCTGTCGCTACATTCAACTGCGTGAGTGCCGCGAGAAGCGCGAAAATCCAGATTGCGTAGCGTGCCACCTTGCCGAGAAAGCCAGCCGAATGAAGCGCTGCTGCCTTTGCCGAACCGACGACAACGCGTTCCGCCACCTCCGCGACAACCGCGGCGATGAGGAGAATCATTACTGCAACGATCACCTGGGGCAGGTAGCCGAGAACGACATCGCTGATAAAGAGGTTCACCGTCGAAAGGTTAAGTACATCAAGGGATGCGACCAAGAAGACGATAATGAAGAACCACTTCACCAGTACACCGAGAAACGCCCCGGAATCGAGCGTGAACCCTGCGCGGGACAGGAGGCGCTCAAGACCGGTTGACCGGAGAGCCTGGTCAATGCGGAGCGAAGCGACAATTTGCGCGACCACGCGGCCGAGACCTGCGCCGACAAGCCAGCCCACGATGAAGATGACGATTGCGACGACTAAGTTGGGAATGAACGCCACCAATCCGTAGAACAGATTGTTGAACGATTGGCTTAGGACATCCGCCCATGTGTTGAAAACCATATAAATAAAGCTTTGTTTTATCGGTTAATAACTGCGCCTACCAGATGAGCACCTATAGAGAATTGTACCATTTCTA